>RFGD01000166.1 GCA_003696705.1 Alphaproteobacteria bacterium
CGAGATGAGGGTCACCCCCGGCGTCGAGTGGCGAAGCCGCGCGATGAGCTCGGTGACCTTGAGACCCGGCAGCTGCCCGCCTTCGCCGGGCTTCGCGCCCTGGGCGATCTTGATCTCGAGCTCTTCGCAGTGGTTCAGATACTCGGCCGTCACCCCGAACCGGCCCGACGCCACCTGCTTGATCTTCGCCGAGGCGTTGTCCCCGTTCGGCATCGGCACGAAATGCGCCGGATCCTCGCCGCCCTCGCCGGAATCGGACTTCGCGCCGATGCGGTTCATGGCGATGTTCAGCGTCTTGTGCGCCTCTGGCGACAGGGCGCCAAGCGACATGCCGGGCGTCACGAAACGCTTGCGGATCGAGGTGATCGATTCCACCTCCTCGATGGGCACCGGCCGGCCGAGCGACTTGATGTCCAGAAGATCGCGCAGATGGATGGGCGGGTTCGACTGAAGCGCCAGCACGTATTTCTTCCAGTGCTCGTAGGAGGCCCGGTCACAGGCCGTCTGCAAGAGGTGCATGGCCTGCGCGCCCCAGGCATGCGCCTCGCCCGAGCGGCGCAGCTTGTAGAAGCCGCCGACGGGAAGAATGTCCACCGGTTCCTTCCAGCCCCTGGCATGGACCTGCTCGAGCTTGCGCTGGATCCCGAGAAGACCGATCCCCGAAATGCGGCTCGGCATGCCGGGAAAGTACTCGTTGACGAGCGCCCGGCTGAGACCCACCGCCTCGAAGTTCAGCCCGCCGCGATAGGAGGACAGGACCGAAATGCCCATCTTGGACATGATCTTCAGGATGCCCTGGTCAATCGCGTTCTTGTAGCGACGCAACGCATCTTCGACCGTCCCGTCCACAAGTCCCCGGCGGTGGCGGTCGATGATCGTGTCCTCGGCGATATAGGCGTTCACCGTGGTCGCCCCGCAGCCGATGAGAACGGCGAAGTAATGGGGGTCGAAACATTCGGCCGACCGCACGTTGAGCGAGGTGAAGGTCCGCAGGCCCTTCGCCGTCAACCAGGAATGCACGGCCGAGGTGACGAGGATCATCGGCATGGGCACCTTGTCCGGACCCTGATGCTCGTCGGTGAGCACCAGATGGGCCGCGCCCGAGCGGACGGCGTCCTCGGCCTCGGCACGGACGCGCTGAAGCGCGTCGCGCAGGGCGTTCTCGCCGCCGCCCGCGGGGAAGGTGCAATCGATGACTTCGACCGCATCGCCGAAGACGCGCATCATTTCCTCGAACTCGGCGTTGGCGACGAAGGGGCTTTCCAGTTCGAGAATCTCGGTCTGGCTCGAATCCGCGTCGAGGACGTTCTTGAGGTTCCCGAAGCGGGTGCGAAGGCTCATCACCCGGTATTCGCGCAGGGAATCGATCGGCGGGTTCGTCACCTGGCTGAAGTTCTGGCGGAAGAAATGGCTGAGCGGCCGATACTGATCCGACAGGACCGCCTGGGGTGTGTCGTCACCCATCGACGCCACGGCTTCCTTGCCGTCCTCGGCCATGGGCATGAGGATCTGCTCGATTTCCTCGAGCGTGTGGCCCGCGGCCACCTGCCGGCGCTTGAGTTCCTCGCCCTCGAACATCGGACGTTCGGGAAGATCGCGCATCGAGGCGTTGAGATCGGTGATCTTCTCGACCCATTCGCCGAACGGATGGCTGGCGGCCAGCCGGTCCTTTATCTCGGCGTCGTGGCAGAGGACGCCCTCCTGCATGTCGACGGCGATCATCTGTCCCGGGCCCAGTGCGCCCTTCTCCCGAACGGTCGCCTCGTCGGTGGGCACCATGCCGGCTTCGGAACCGGCGATGAGAAGCCCGTCGCCCGTCACCACATAGCGCATCGGCCGCAGCCCGTTTCGGTCGAGCCCGGCGCAAACCCAGCGGCCATCGGTCATGGCAAGCGCTGCCGGACCGTCCCAGGGCTCGATCACGGCATTGCAGTAGGCATACATGTCCCGCCACGCCTTCGGCAGTTCGACCGCCTGGCGCGACCAGCTTTCGGGCACCAGCATCGTCTTGGCCATCGGTGCCGAGCGGCCGGCGCGAACGAGCACCTCGAAGACGGCATCGAGCGCCGCCGAGTCGGACGAGCCCTTGGGCACGATCGGCTTGATGTCCTCGGCGAGGTCGCCGAAGTAGCTGGAGGCCATCCGGATCTCGTGGCTCTTCATCCAGTTGAGGTTGCCTTTCAGCGTGTTGATCTCGCCGTTGTGGGCAAGCATGCGGAAAGGCTGCGCAAGCCACCATTCCGGAAAGGTGTTGGTCGAGTATCGCTGGTGATAGATCGCGAAGGCGGATTCGAAGCGCTGGTCCTTCAGGTCGGGATAGAATTCGGCGACCTGTTCGGCCAGCATCATCCCCTTGTAGATGACCGATCGGCAGGACAGCGAGCAGATGTAGAATCCGCGGATGTTCGCCGTGGTCACCGCCTTTTCGATGCGACGGCGGATGACATAGAGTTCGCGTTCGAAGGTTTCCTCGTCGATGCCGCGCGTGTCCGAAATCAGGATCTGTTCGATCTCGGGACGGGTCGCGTTTGCCTTCTCGCCTAGGACGTCGATGTTTACCGGCACATGGCGCCAGCCATAGATCCGGTAGCCCATGCGAAGGATCTCGCTCTCGACGATGGTGCGGCAGGCCTCCTGGGCACTGAAGTCGGTCCGCGGCAGGAAGACCTGGCCGACCGCGACCAGGCGCTCGGGGTCCGGCTCGTGGCCGGTCCGGCGGATCTGGTCGTAGAAGAAGGGAACGGGGATCTGGACGTGGATGCCGGCCCCGTCGCCGGTCTTTCCGTCGGCATCGACCGCGCCGCGGTGCCAGACGGCCTTCAGCGCCTCGATGCCATTCTCGACGACCTTTCGCGACGGCTTGCCGTCGATCGAGACGACAAGCCCGACCCCGCAGGAGGAATGCTCGGTGTCGGGAAGATACATGCCGTCGCGGGCCACCGCTTCGCGGCGGGCGGCTTCGTTTTCGGCCCAGTTGGCGTCGAAGATGGTCATATTCCGTCTCCCTCGAGATGGGGGTTCTTCGCTTCGTATTCGCTGGCCGTGGCGCGTGGGTGATCGCCTTCCAGCCTGACGGACGCGAACGCCCGATCAGTGTAGATTTCCGAGCGCAGCGGCCAGTCGCGCGCTTCGTCGAACAGGCCGGGCATCAGCTCGTAGGGACTGTCCGGCGTGGTGGTGTCGCGCATCCACAGATGCGACCCGCAGCGCGGGCAGAAGGCGCGCTCGGCGAAGTGGCTGGACGGATAGCGCGTCACCTTCCCCTCGACGCTGACCGCCTCGGCCTGAGCCTGGAAACACAGGAACAGCCCGCCGGACCAGCGCTGGCACATCCGGCAATGACAGGCGCCGATGCGCGGGACGTGCGCGCCCGCCACGCGGATCGTCACCGCGCCGCAGAGGCATTTGCCGACGTGTTCCGTCACTGGCTGTCTCCTTCAGATAGGCCTTCGGGCGCACGAGGGCCCCTTGGCCACCAATCCCCTTTTCGTCGGGTGCGGGTCCCGGCCGCCTATTCGGCCGCAACGCGGACCCCGTCGCCTTCGGCCAGATAGCTGGCAATGCTGTCAGCGGCTTCGCGTCCGTCGCGGATCGCCCAGACGACCAGCGAAGCGCCGCGCACGATGTCGCCGACGGCAAAGACGCCGGGAAGGCTCGTCTCGTGCGTGCGGAAGTCGGCGCGGATGGTGCCCCAACGCGTCACTTCCAGTTCCTCGACACCCCACAGCGTGGGCAGTGCCTCGGGCTCGAAGCCAAGGGCGAGGATCACGAGGTCGGCCTCTTCGACATAATCGGCGCCCTCGATGACCTCGGGCGTGCGCCGGCCGGTCGCATCGGGCGCGCCAAGACGCATCCTTTGCACCATGACACCCGTCACCGGATCCCCGATGAAACCCTTCGGCGCCGTCAACCACACGAATTCCACGCCCTCTTCTTCCGCGTTCTGCACTTCGCGCTGAGAGCCCGGCATGTTGTTGCGGTCGCGACGGTAGAGGCACTTCACGGTGCGGGCGCCCTGGCGGACGGCCGTCCGCACACAGTCCATCGCCGTGTCACCGCCACCGATAACGACGACGCGCTTGCCCTCGGCGTTGAGCTCGCCCGATTCGAACTCGGGCACCTCGTCGCCGAAACCGACGCGGTTCGACGCCGTCAGGTAGTCGATGGCGCGAACGACGCCCGCGGCGCCGACGCCGGGCGCCTGCAGGGTCCGGCTCTTGTAGACGCCAGTGGCGATCAGAACCGCATCGTGCTGGCCGCGCAGCGCCTGGAAGCTGA
>RFGD01000167.1 GCA_003696705.1 Alphaproteobacteria bacterium
CCGATCTTCCAGGGGCTTGCGATCTCGCTCCTGTTCGGGCTCATGTCCTCGACGCTTCTGACGGTTCTGGTGATCCCCGCCATCTACAGGGTGTTCAGGACCTGAAGTGCGACCGGCCGGGGCCGCGCGTCCCGGCCGGCGCGTTTCCGTTGCGTCAATCCCCGCCAAGGTGCTAGAATTGCACCAAAATGCGGCATGGCCGCATTGGCGCTGCCAGCGGGGAGAGAATTCATGTTCTTTGGAGCGCGTGCGCGGCAACGGGGGACGAGAGCACCGCTCGCCCTGGGCGCCGGCCTTGCGGGACTGACGGTAGTCGGGCCGGCGCTGGCCGGGGCGCCGCCAAAGGTCGGCCCGCCCATGCAGACGGGCCCCGAGAACACCTTGGGCGGCCTTTCCGATTCCGAGATCTGGGGCGCCATCCGCCACGAGGCTTTCGGCATCGCTACCTCGCAACGGCCCGAGGACGGCGTCCTCATCGACGCCGACGGCTGGTGGTGGACCGAGTTGCGCATGCCGTCAGGCCCCCTGGTGCAAGGGGCCATCTGGTTTCTTCTGATCGTCATTCTGGCCATTCTTCTCTTTGCCATCGTCCGGGGGCGCATCCGGCTCGAGGGCGGCCGCGCGGGCATTCGCATCCCGCGCTTCTCCCTGACCCAGCGGGTCGTGCACTGGACCGTTGCGGCGCTCTTCATCATCATGGCGCTGAGCGGCCTCGTCATCCTGTTCGGCCGGCCGCTGCTCATTCCCGTTTTCGGGCATGGGGCAACCTCGGTCATGGCCAGCGCCGCGATGCAGGCGCACAACCTGATGGGACCGGTCTTTGCCGTCTCGATCCTGACGCTGTTTGCGACCTTCCTGCCGGGAAACCTGCCGTCGCAGGACGACATCGGCTGGATCCTGAAGGGTGGGGGGCTTTTCGGGGGGCACCCTCATGCCGGCCGCTACAACGCGGGCGAAAAGGCGTGGTTCTGGACGGCGACGCTGGCCGGGGTGGTCCTGAGCGTTTCGGGGATCCTCATGCTGTTTCCCGACAACCTTGCGCCCTGGGTCGCCGAACTGGCCTACGGCTTCCCGCGTGCCCGTGACCTTCTTCACCTCGCCGAGATCGGCCACGTCGTGGCGGCGGTCATCATGATCGGTTTCGCGCTCGGCCACATCTATCTGGGCACCTACGGCAACGAAGGAGCGTTCGAAGGCATGGTCGACGGCACGGTGGACCTCAACTGGGCGCGCGAGCATCACGACCTCTGGGCCGGGGAAATGAGCGGCGGATCGGCCGGGACAGGAGCCGCCGCGGAGCCTGCGGAATGAGCATCATCGAGTTTCTTGAAGGGCCCGCGTGGAAAGCCTCGGCCGCCGCGTTTCTGATCTTCGCCGGCTGGCGGCTTGTCGTCATCCTGACGGCCGGACGGCGGCATCCCGGGGCCGAGCCCATCGGCTCGCCCCTCCTTGGCGCGGTGGGGACGACGCTTCGCCACTTCGTGCCGCGCCCGGCGTTCTGGCGGCGGCCCAAGGTCTGGTTCGTCTCGCTGGCGGGCTATGCCTTCCACCTTGGCCTTTTCGCCGTCCTTCTGTTCGCGGCGCCGCATGTCGCCTTCATCCGAGACCACATCCTGGGGCTGGAATGGGCGGCGTTGCCCCGCTGGGGGTTCATTGTCGCCGCCGAGTTCGCCTTCGCGGGGCTTCTGACGCTCTGGGTGCGTCGGTTCGTGGACCCGGTGGTGCGGCTCGTCTCTCGGCCTGACGATCACATCGCGGCCGGGTTGACGTTTCTTGTCATGCTGACGGGGTGCATGGCGCTCGGCGAGCAGAGCGTCGCCCTTCGCGCCATTCATCTTGGCCTTGCGGAGCTCTGGCTTGTCTACTTCCCGTTCTCGAGCCTCATGCACACTTTCACCTGGGTCTTCTCGCGCGCCGTGACAGGGGCCGAGGCCGGGCGCCGCGGCGTCCACTGGTAGGGTCACGGACGGGAAAGGAAGGGTCATGACTGCAAGCGATGCACCGAAGCGGATGGACCGGCAGGGGGACGCCCCCGACACGGCGCGCGTGGCCGCCGCGCTCGAAGGCTTTCTGGCCGAATTCGGGCCGCGCGCCTCGATCTATCTCAACGCCTGCGTCCGCTGCGGGCTTTGCGCCGAGGCCTGCCATTTCTACCTCGAGACGGGCGAGGCGAAATATGTGCCCATCGGCAAGGTGAAGCCCTTCGAGGACGCCTACCACCGGACGACCGGCGCCTTTGCCTGGCTCATGCGCGCGGTCGGAATGGCCCCGCGGCTGACGGCTGCCGAGCTCGAGGCCTGGGAGGAACTCATCTACGATTCCTGCAACCTCTGTGGTCGCTGCACCGAGGTCTGCCCCATGGGCATCGACATTGCCGAACTGGTCGCCGAGGCGCGGCACGGCATGTATCACGCGGGCTTCGTGCCCGATCGGCTGGCCGAGATCACGCGCAACGCGGAAAGCCGCCACAGCCCCTTCGGGACGCCCGAGGACTTCCGGCGCACCATTCACGCCATCGAAGGGGAATTCGGCGTCTCGCTGCCGATGGACAAGCCAAAGGCCGATCTTCTCTTGACGCTCGCGCCGGGCGATCTGGAAGAGCACCACCGCTCCGTGGTCGGGCTGGCGCGCATCCTCGACCATTTGGGTGTTGACTGGACGCTTTCGTCGGATGCCTTCGAGGCCACGAATTTCGGCTACCTTTCCGGCAACCGAGAGCTTCAGGCCGAACTTACCGTCCGGCTGGTCGACAAGGCGAAGGAGATCGGCGCCTCGACCATCCTTCTGCCCGAGTGCGGGCACGCCTGGACAGCCGCCCGATGGGAGCTTTCGCGCTGGTATGACGGTCCCCTCGAGGGGCTCAGGATCCGCCATATAGTCGAATATCTGGCCGAGGCGGTCGAGAGCGGGAAGCTCCGCTTTCGCCAGGTCCGAGAGACGGCGACCTTCCACGATCCCTGTCAACAGATCCGCCGCGGCGGGATGGAGCGCGCGGCGCGCGTGGTGCTTGCCGCCCTCGGCTTCGATCTGAGAGAGCTTCCCGACCACGGAGAGACGGCCTTCTGCTGCGGCGGGGGCGGCGGCGTCCTTTCGAACGCGCGCGCGGAGCCGCTTCGGCTGCGGGCCTTCGAGCTGAAACGCCGCCAGGTCGAGGAGACGGGCGCCCATCGCTTCGTGACAAGCTGCGGCCAGTGCCGCCTCAGTTTCGACCGCGGTCGGGCAGCGACCGGCTGGGACAAGGCGGTGGAAAGCCTGATCGAGATCGCCGCGGAGAACCTTGTCGAGGACACCCGCGACGCCGGGTGAGAACAGGGCAGGGCGCGCCGCCATTACAAGGGGGACAGGAAAGGCATGCCCGTTTTCACACCATTCGAAGCAATACTCGGCGGCATTCTGATCGGCCTTGCCGCCGGCGGCCTCATGATCCTTCTCGGCCATATCGCCGGGATCAGCGGCATCACCGAAGAGGTACTGCCCCCGATCGAAGAGCGTGCAGAACTTCCCTGGCGCGTCGGCTTTCTCATGGGTCTTCTTGCCGGGCCGCTGGTCTTTGCGGCGCTGACCGGCCATCTGCCGCCTGCAGAGGTGCGCATCCCGGGCCCGCTCATGGCGCTGGCGGGCATTCTGGTCGGTTTCGGCACGGCCTACGGGCACGGGTGCACCTCGGGTCACGGGGTATGCGGGCTTGCAAGGCTCTCGAAACGCTCGTTCGTCGCCGTTACGGTCTTCATGGTCGTCGGGGGCGTGACAGTCTTCGTCCTTCGCCACGTCCTTGGGCTTGGGGTCTGACATGCGACAGTTTCTTGCCGCGCTCGTCCTTGGGCTCCTCTTCGGTCTTGGCCTGTCGGTCGGGTCGATGACGAACCCGCAGAAGATCCTGGCATTCCTTGACATCGCGGGTCAGTGGGACCCGAGCCTTGCGCTTCTCATGGGGGCGGCCGTTGTCGTGACCTTCGGCCTCTACCGCATCGCCTACAGGATGCCCCGGCCGCTTCTGGCCCCCCGCTTTTCGTGGCCCCGGATGACCCGGGTCGATCTGCCGGTCATCCTGGGCCCGGCGATCTTCGGCGTCGGCTGGGGCATTGCCGGGGTCTGCCCGGGTCCGGGTCTTCTTCTGATGGTCACCAATCCCCGCGCCGCCGCATGGTTCGTGCCGACCCTTCTGGTGGGTCTGTGGCTCGGGCGCCCCCACCATCGCCGGGCCCGCCAGCAGGCAGAGAAGGACGCGACCGAGCCATCCGCCTAGCGTGGCCGTGCCAAATGCCCTGCTCACATTTGAGTGATCGCTCAATTCGATGTTGAGCATTCGCTCAAGAATATGCAATGTCCGACTCGGGAACGCACACGGGCGAGCGGCCGGGCGATGTCCGGGCCGTTCATGCACCGGGCCCCGGCCCGCGCCCCGCCTTGCCTGCCCTGCGCCGTTCGGCGGCGCGACACCCTGTTCGATACACCCGGGCCCGTCCCGGCAAGGAAAGGAAACATCATGGTCGACTTCCCCATCCACAC
>RFGD01000168.1 GCA_003696705.1 Alphaproteobacteria bacterium
TCGCCGAAGGCCGATTTCTTCCAGCCGCCGAAGGTGTGGTAGGCAAGCGGCACCGGGATGGGCACGTTGATCCCGACCATGCCGACGTTGATGCGGTGGGCAAAGTCACGCGCCGCGTCCCCGTCGCGGGTGAAGATCGCCGTGCCGTTGCCATAGGGGTTGTCCATCACCAGCTTCAGCGCATCCTCGTAGGTCTTTGCCCGGACCGTCGAGAGGACCGGCCCGAAGATCTCTTCCTTGTAGATGTCCATGTCGGGCGTGACATGGTCGAAGAGGTGGGGACCCACGAAGAACCCGTTCTCGTAGCCCTGAAGCGTGAAGTCGCGGTTGTCGACGACCAGCTTTGCCCCCTGTTCGACGCCCGAGTTGATGAGCGCCAGGACGCGCTCTTTCGCGGCGCGCGTGACAAGGGGACCATAGTCGATGTCCTCTCCGGCCGTATATGGGCCGACCTTCAGCTTCTCGATGCGGGGCACCAGCTTCTCGATCAGCCTGTCGGCGGTTTCGTCGCCGACGGGGACCGCGACCGAGATGGCCATGCACCGCTCGCCCGCCGCGCCATAGCCGGCGCCGACCAGCGCGTCGGCCGCCTGGTCCATGTCGGCATCGGGCATGACGATCATGTGGTTCTTGGCGCCGCCGAAGCACTGCACCCGCTTGCCGTTCGCACAGCCGCGGGCATAGATGTATTCCGCGATCGGGGTCGAACCGACAAAGCCGATGGCCTGGATCGTCTCGTTGTCGAGGATGGCGTCGACCGCTTCCTTGTCGCCATTGACGACCTGAAGGATGCCGTCGGGAAGGCCCGCCTCCTTCATCAGTTCGGCCAGCATCATCGGCACGCTCGGGTCGCGCTCGGACGGCTTCAGGATGAATGCGTTGCCGGCGGCGATGGCCGGCCCCATCTTCCACATCGGGATCATGGCGGGGAAGTTGAACGGGGTGATCCCGGCGACGACACCAAGGGGCTGGCGCATGGAATACATGTCGATGCCGGGGCCGGCCGAGTCGGTGAATTCCCCCTTCAGGAAATGCGGCGCACCGATCGCGAACTCGATGACCTCGAGCCCGCGCTGCACGTCCCCGCGGGCGTCCGGAAAGGTCTTGCCGTGCTCGCGCGACAGCGCTTCGGCCAGCTTGTCCATGTCGCGGTTGAGAAGGCGCACGAACTCCATCATGACACGCGCGCGGCGCTGCGGGTTGGTGGCCGCCCAGGCCGGTTGCGCCCTTTCGGCGCGGGCGACGGCCTCGTCCACCTCGGCCTTCGAGGCCAGCGCGACGCGGGCCTGCACCTCGCCCGTGGCGGGGTTGAAGACGTCCCCGAACCGCCCCGAGCTGCCTTCGACCGCCTTGCCGTCGATCCAGTGTCCGATCTCTCTCATGATTGCCTCCCTGATGCTGCGCGAGCGCACCGGCAAGGGCCGGTGCCGCGCCAAGTGCCGCGACAAGTGCCGCGCCAGGGGCGCGCGTCCCGCGCCCGGCGCCGTCTCGCGGGCATGTTAGTCTTGCGCCGGTGCCGAGAAAAGGCGCAGTATCCCAAAGACGCTTTGCAGGAATGCAATGATCGGATGCGCTGGGACGACCTCAAGGTGTTTCTTGCCGTGGTGCGCGCGCAAAGCCTGTCGGGCGCGGGCCGCACGCTCAGGCTTGACCCCGCGACCGTCGGGCGGCGCATCGCGCGGCTCGAGGCGCGGCTGGGCCAGACGCTGTTCCTGAAATCGCCGCAGGGCTATCTGCCGACCGAGGCCGCCGAACGCCTTGCCGACGAGGCCGTGAAGGCCGAACAGGCCGTGCTTGGCGCGCTGGACGCCGTCCGGGGCGAGGGGCCCGGCCTGACGGGCACGATCCGCATCGGCGCCCCCGACGGATGTGCCAACTATGTCCTGCCGCAGGTCATTGCCCGCATTGCGGCGGAAAACCCGGGGCTGGACGTGCAGATCGTCGCGCTGCCCAGGGTCTTCAACCTCTCGCGGCGCGAGGCGGACATGGCAATCGGTGTCTCCCGCCCCGAGGCCGGGCGGCTCACGGTCCAGAAACTCTCGGACTACCGGCTGCATTTTGCGGCCGCGGCCGACTACCTTGCCGCGGCCCCGCCGCTCGAGACGCCGGGCGATCTCGGCCGGCACCGCATCGTCGGCTATATCCCGGACATGATCTTCGACCGAGAGCTCGACTATCTACCGGACCTGGGGGTCGATCATGTCGAACTGTCCTCGAACGCCGCCTCGGTGCAGCTCAATCTCGTGCGGGCAGGGGGCGGCGTCGGCATCGTCCACGATTTCGCCGTGCCCTTCGCGCCCGGCGTGCGCCGGGTCCTTGTCGAGCGCGTCTCGCTGCGGCGCAGTTTTTATCTGATCCGCCATGCCGACGATGCGCGGTCCGAACGGCTCGGGCGCTTCGTCGCGCGCCTGCGGTCCCTGTTCATCGCCGAAATCAACAGGCTCGAGGCTTTGGCTTGACAAGATGTCGCAGCCGGCGCAGCATCAAAACATTAGGAAAATCAATTGCAAGCACCGCAAGGGGCGGTGGCCGGAGGTAAGAAATGCTTGTGCGTCAGATCCTGAATTCGAAGCCCTCGCAAGAGGTTGCGACCATCACCCCTGGCGCGCCCCTGGCCGAAGCCGCCCGCATCCTCAGCGAGAAGCGTATCGGCGCCCTTGTCGTCGTCGATGACAGCGACCTGCCGGTCGGCATCCTTTCCGAGCGCGACATCGTTCGGGAAGTGGCCGCATCGGGCGCCATCTGCCTCGAGAAACGAACCGACGACGCGATGACCCGCGACGTGCTGACGGCGACGCCGGACATGCGCGCCGACGAGGTGCTGGCCACGATGACCGAGCGGCGCTTCCGGCACATGCCGGTGGTCGAGGACGGCCGCATGATCGGGATCATCTCGATCGGCGACGTGGTCAAGGCGCGCCTTGACGAGCTTTCCATGGAGCGAGAGGCGCTTACCGGCATGATCATGGGCAATTGATCGGTCGCGCAGCGGCGGCCGCCAAGGACCCCTGAAACGGCTCGGGCCGAACGCACGGGGTGAGTGCGACGGGCAGGGTCCCCGCTGGCGCCGTCCCCCCTCGGACGACGCCGCCCACACGAAACCCTGCCCGCCAACTCGGCCGGCGCGAAAGCGCCCGGCATGACCCTCGGTCCGTCCCCCGGTCCGTCTCCTCGGTCCGTCGCTTCGGGCCGTAGTCATGTGCCGTTCCGGTCGCCGAAACCGGGCCGACGGAAATCATGGCTGCCCGTCAGCGCCTATTGGCCAAGCGTCCCCAGGCTGACCACGCTTGCGCCCGAAAGCGTCGTGCCGACGCGCTGTGCCACCGGGTCCACGCCCGTGGTGATCGTGGCGACGGCAGCAATGCCAAGGCCCACGACGGCACCCGTCAACACCACCCAGTCCACGGTGATCGCGCCGCGCTCGTCGTCGCGCAGGCGCTGCCATGCGCGCCAGGGCCAGCTTTCGGGCCGGGTCGGAACCCGGCCTCGGGTCTTTCCGCATTCGGTCATCTTCCGTTCTCCTTCTTCCGGAACGTCGTCGCACTCGTCACGCCAGATCGGAAGGGGCCTCCTGCGGAATCCCCCGGGCAGCGTATCGGCAAGGAATCGCTCATGAGATGGGGGGGAATATGGCAGACCCGGGACCGAAACATGGCATTGGTGCGGCAGCATGGACAATTCGGCCGCGGGGCGATTTTCACTTGCATGGCGGCGGGCAATATAGTTGCGTGCCGCTGCCGTATGATAACCGAGGGACAGGCGCGACAGATGCGGATCGGTCTATATCCGGGCACGTTCGACCCGGTCACGAACGGACATATCGACATCATCGAGCGGGCATGCCGGCTGGTCGACCGGCTGGTGATCGGGATCGCCATCAATCGCGACAAGGGGCCGATGTTTTCCCTCGAAGAGCGTGTTGCCATGGTCGAGGCTGAATGTGCGGCGCTTTCCGACCGCACCGGGGTCGAGATCGTGGCCCATCCGTTCGAGAACCTTCTTGTGGACTGCGCCCATGACGTCGGCGCCACGATAATCATCCGCGGCCTTCGCGCGGTTGCCGATTTCGAATACGAATACCAGATGGTCGGCATGAACCGCGTGCTCGATGCCTCGATCGAGACGGTCTTCCTCATGGCCGCGGCCGAGAACCAGGCGATCGCCTCGCGGCTCGTGAAGGAGATTGCCCGGCTCGGCGGGGACGTGAGCCGCTTCGTGCCGCCGGCGGTGGAAAGGGCGCTTCGTGCCCGGCTCGACGGCCGCTGAGGCAGGCGAGACGTCACAACGATCCGTAGGAAGGAACAGGAAACAATGACCGAGACAAGGGATCCCGAGAACACCATCATCATGGACATCGACGGCGGTCGCGTCGTCATCGAGCTTCTGCCCGATGTCGCGCCCGCGCATGTCGCAAGGATCAAGGAACTGGCGCGTGCGGGCGCCTATGACGGGGTCGTCTTTCACCGCGTGATCGAAGGTTTCATGGCCCAGACCGGCGACGTGCGCCACGGCAACACGACGCAGGACTACAACCCGCGGATGGCGGGCACGGGCGGGTCGGACCTGCCGGACCTGCCGGCCGAATTCTCGGGCGTTCCGTTCGAGCGCGGCACCGTCGGCATGGCGCGCGCCGCCGATCCGAACTCGGCCAACAGCCAGTTCTTCATCATGTTCGCGCAGGGACATTTCCTGAACGGTCAGTACACCGTGTTCGGGCAGGTGGTCGAAGGCATGGAACATGTCGATGCGCTGCCCCGCGGCGAGCCGCCGGCGGCGCCCGGCATGATCCACCGCATGCGCGTGGCGGCCGACGATGCGTAGGCTGGGCCGCATTCTCTCGGCGGCTGCGGCCGTGGCCCTTGGCGTCCTGATCGCCGGCGGGCCGGCGGCGGCGCGCCAGCTGGTGATCGAGCTTGCAGGCGGCGTCAGCGGCACGGTCGTCATCGAGCTGGCCGAGGACGTCGCCCCCCGCCATGCCGAGCGGCTGGCGACGCTTGCCGCCTCGGGGGCCTATGACGGGGTCGCCTTTCACCGCGTGATCGAAGGTTTCATGGCCCAGACCGGCGACGTCCGCTTCGGCAACGTCCTTCGCGGCTACGATCCGCGGCGCGTCGGCACGGGCGGGTCGGACCTGCCGGACCTGCCGGCCGAGTTTTCGGACCTGCCCTTCGCGCGCGGCACCGTCGGCATGGCGCGGGCGGCCGACCCGAACTCGGCCAACAGCCAGTTCTTCATCATGTTCGCCCCGGCACCGCACCTGAACGGCCAGTATACGGTGGTCGGCCATGTGGTGAGCGGCATGGAGCTCGTCGACCGCATCCGCCGCGGCCGGGGCCGAAGCGGCATGGTCGCCGATCCCGATTACATGGCGCGCGTCACCGTGCGGGACGAACAGGCAGAATAGGCGGAAGGGACGGGGGCGCCCCTCGCGCCCCGTCACCATCGCGTGAGGCGGGCTGGGCAGGGGGGCAGGCCTCTGGCAGGGTGGGTGCGGAACGACGACGGAGCCGCGCCATGCCTGCCCCATCTTCCCACTGGATCCCGCCCATTGCCCCCTCGGGTGCCGCGCGCATGGCGGCCGTCAGGCGGGTTCCCGTCTGGCCGCTGCCCGTCTGGCCGTTGTCGGTCCGGCCCCTGGGGCGCGCCGTGGCCGGGGGCCAGCTTCTTCTTCGCCTTCTGATCCTTGGGATCGCGCTTCTGGGCACGGCGGCCGCGCCCTGTCCTGCCCGCGCCGAAAGCCCGCCGGCGGACTGGCTTCGGGAATGGCCCAACACCGATTTCACCCGCGCCGCCGTGCCCTTTTCCGAGATCATCTCGGGCGGCCCGCCGAAGGACGGGATTCCGGCCATCACGGCGCCAGAGTTCCTGCGCGCGAGCGCCGAGACGGCGCTTGACCCGCGCGAGCCGGTCATCACGCTCGAACTTCCGGGCGCCGAGCCGCGCGCCTACCCGATCCGCTATTTCATCTGGCACGAGATCGTGAACGACGAGGTCGCCGGCGTGCCGGTGGCGGTGACCTATTGTCCCCTCTGCAACTCGGCGATCGTCTTCGACCGGCGCGTGGACGGCCGCACGCTCGAATTCGGCGTGACCGGCAAGCTCCGACACTCGGACATGATCATGTATGACCGCCAGACGGAAAGCTGGTGGCAGCAGGCGCTGGGCGAGGGCATCGTCGGGCACTACATGGGCAGGCGGCTCAGGCCCCTGACAAGCTGGATGGAAAGCTGGGCCGAGTTCCGCGCCCGCAACCCGCGCGGCCTTGTCATGGCGCAACCGTCGGCGAACCGGCCTTACGGGCAGAACCCCTATACCCGCTATGACAGCGCCCGCTTTCCGTTCCTTTACAACGGAGAGATGCCGCCCCATGGCATTCCGCCGCTCATGCGGGTCGTGCGGGTCGGCAAGCGCGCCTGGACGCTCGAACGGTTGCGCAAGGAGGGGGAAATCCACGAGGCCGGCCTCGTGATCTCGTGGCACCCGGGGCAGGCGTCACCCCTGGACAGGAACGCCATCGCCGAGGGGCGCGACATCGGCACGATCCGCGTCCGCGACGAGGCCGGGCACGACGTCGTCCACGACCTCATGTTCGCCTTCGCCTTCCACGCCTTCTTCCCGGACGGCGAATGGATGCTGGGTCACTAGGCGACGACGCGTTCAGCCGGCAAGGCGGACAAGCGCGTGGCGCTTCTTCCCGGCCGAAAGCTTGCGCGGCGTGGCCAGATCCTCGGCGGTGAACATCTCGCCCGGGTCTGTCACGGGGCGGTCGTCGATGCGGGCGCCATGATCGGCGATGAGCCGCTTTGCCTCCTTGCCCGACTTGACCAGTCCCGAGCGGACGAAGAGCTGCGCGGCAGAGATGCCGTCGCCGATCTCTTCGGGCGACAGTTCGAGCGTCGGCAGCGCACCGCCGGCGCCGCCCTTCTCGAAGACCTCTCGGGCGGTGGCCTCGGCGGCGCGGGCGGCCTCTTCGCCATGCGCAAGCCGCGTGACCTCGTTGGCAAGGATGATCTTGGCTTCGTTGATCTCGGCCCCGCCCAGGGCGCCCAGACGCTCGCATTCCTCGACCGGAAGTTCGGTATAAAGCTTCAGGAAGCGGCCGACGTCTGCATCGGCCGTGTTGCGCCAGAACTGCCAGAACTCGTAGGGGCTGCGCATGTCGGGGTTCAGCCAGACGGCACCCTCGGCCGTCTTGCCCATCTTGCGCCCGTCGGCGGTCGTCAGAAGCGGTGACGTCAGGCCGTAGACCTCGTCGCCCATGACGCGGCGCACCAGCTCGATGCCGTTGACGATGTTGCCCCACTGGTCCGAGCCGCCCATCTGCAGATCGCAGCCATAGCGCCGGTGCAGTTCCAGAAAGTCGTAGGCCTGCAGGATCATGTAGTTGAATTCGAGAAACGACAGCGACTGTTCGCGGTCGAGCCGGCTTTTCACGCTTTCGAAGGACAGCATCCGGTTGACCGAGAAGTGCCGGCCGATGTCGCGCAAGAACTCGAGGTAGTTGAGATCGTCCAGCCATTCGGCGTTGTTGACCATGATCGCGGCGTTCGGCGCGTCGCCGAAGTCGAGATAGCGGTCGAAGACGCGCCGGATGCCGGCGATGTTGGCGTCGATCTGGTCGGGCGTGAGGAGCGGGCGCTCCTCGGCCCGGAAGGACGGATCGCCGACCTTGGTCGTGCCCCCGCCCATCAGGACGATCGGCTTGTGGCCGGTCTTCTGCAGCCAGCGCAGCATCATGATCTGGATGAGCGAGCCGACATGCAGCGACGGCGCGGTGGCGTCGAAGCCGATATAGCCGGGAAGAATGCCCTGAAGAAGCCGCTGGTCCAGCCCCTCGGGGTCGGTGCAGTCGGCCACGAAGCCGCGTTCGTGCATCACGCGAAGGAATTCCGATTTCGGCTGGTGCGTCATTGTCTTCCGGTCCATTCTTCGGTTGCGACGTTCTATATCCGGCTCGATGGGCAAGGGAAAGACCGTGAAGACGGGGCAAGTGGTTCGGGCGCTGGGCCTGATGTCCGGCACATCGATGGACGGCATCGACGCGGCCGTGGTCGAGACCGACGGCGCCGAGCGGCTTGTCTTCGGGCCGACGGCCTACCGTCCCTATTCCAGCGCCGAGCGCGAGATCCTGCGCGCCGCGCAGGGCCGCTGGCCGGGCGCGCCCGGCGTGGCCGAGGCCCAGGCCGTCGTCCTTGCCGCCCATGCCGAGATCGCGGCCGGCTTCGAAGGGATCGATCTTGTCGGCTTCCACGGCCAGACACTGGCGCACGACCCCCGCGGGCGCGGCACCCACCAGGTCGGCGACGGCAGCGAACTGGCGCGCGCCCTGGGCGTCCCCGTCGTCTGGGACTTCCGGTCCGCCGACGTGCGTCTGGGTGGCGAGGGAGCGCCGCTTGCCCCCTTCTTTCACTGGGCGCTGGCTCGCCATCTGGGCGAGGCGGGGCCGGTCGCCTTTCTCAACCTTGGCGGCGTCGGCAACGTCAGTTGGGTCGACCCCTCCTGTCCGGCCCCCGAGGCGCCCGGCGCCTGCCTTGCCTTCGACACGGGCCCGGCGAACGGCCCCCTGGACGAGCTTCTGTTGGCGCGCCGGGGCGTGCCATGCGATCGGGACGGGGCCCTGGCGGCGGAAGGCGTGCCGGACGCCGAGGTGCTCAAGGCCTTCGCCGAGCACCCCTATTTCTTCCGGGTGCCGCCGAAATCGCTCGACCGGAACGACTTCGCGGCGCTTCTCGACCAGGTGGCCGGGCTTTCGGACGCGGATGCGGCGGCGACCTTGACGGCGGCGGCCGCGCTTGCCGTGGCCCGCGCGGAAGAGCATTTCCCCCGTCCGCCGTCGCGCGTCATCGTCGGCGGCGGCGGGCGGCGCAATCCGACGCTCATGGCCATGATCGCCGCCGGGCTTGCCGTGCCCATCGTCGCGGCCGAGGACGCGGGTCTTGACGGGGACATGCTCGAGGCGCAGGCCTTTGCCTGGCTGGCCGTGCGGGTCCTTCGCGGCTTGCCGACCTCGGGGCCCGGGACGACCGGCGTGGCCGCGCCGGTCGGCGGCGGAACGCTCAGCCGTCCGTGACGCCAGCCGGGCCCCGGCCACCGCGACATGGCGGGCCGGCGCCGGGATCCGCGTCGGCCCGATGCGTCGCCGGTCGGTGGCCCGCGCCCCGACCGGCCCGTCTCAGCCCTTCAGGACCGAGCGGCCGGCGTAGACGGCCGTGTCGCCCAGCATTTCCTCGATGCGGATGAGCTGGTTGTATTTCGCCAGCCGGTCCGACCGCGACAGCGAGCCGGTCTTGATCTGTCCGCCGTTCGTCGCCACCGAAAGATCGGCGATGGTGGCGTCCTCCGTCTCGCCGGAACGATGGCTCATCACCGTCGTGTAGCCGGCGCGGTGGGCCATCTCGACGGCCCGCAGCGTCTCGGACAGGGTGCCGATCTGGTTGACCTTCACCAGAAGCGCGTTGGCGGCGCCTTCGGCGATGCCGCGGGCAAGGCGCTCGGGGTTCGTCACGAACAAATCGTCGCCGACCAGCTGGACGCGGTCGCCGATCGCGTCGGTCAGGAACTGCCAGCCGTCCCAGTCATCCTCGGCGCAGCCGTCCTCGATCGAGATGATCGGATAGTCGTTCACCAGCCCTTCGAGGAGGCCCACCATTCCCTCGGCGTCCAGGGTCTTGCCCTCGCCCTTCATCTCGTAGCGGCCCTCCCGATAGAACTCGGTCGAGGCGCAGTCGAGCGCGAGGAAGATGTCCTCGCCCGGCTTGTAGCCCGCCTTCTCGACGGCCTTCAGGACAAAGTCGAGCGCATCGCGGGTCGAAGACAGGTTCGGCGCAAAGCCCCCCTCGTCGCCGACGGCGGTCGAAAGCCCGGCGGCCGCGAGTTCCTTCTTCAGGGTGTGAAAGACCTCGGCCCCCATGCGCACCGCCTCGCGCAGGCTGTCGGCGCTGACGGGCATGATCATGAATTCCTGGAAGTCGATCGGGTTGTCGGCGTGCTCGCCGCCGTTGATGATGTTCATCATCGGCACCGGCAGGACCCGCGCACTGGTGCCGCCGACATAGCGAAACAGCGGCTGGGCGGTGCTTTCGGCCGCCGCCTTGGCGACGGCAAGCGACACGCCAAGGATGGCATTTGCGCCAAGCCGGCTCTTGTTCGGCGTGCCGTCGAGCTCGATCATCATGCGGTCGATGGCTTCCTGCTCGGTCGCGTCCCAGCCGTAAAGCTCCTCGGCGATCTCGCCGTTGACGGCGGCGACCGCCTCGAGGACGCCCTTGCCGCCATAGCGCCTGGCGTCGCCGTCGCGGCGTTCGTGGGCCTCGTAGGCGCCGGTCGAAGCGCCCGACGGCACCGCGGCGCGGCCCGTTGCGCCGTCCTCGAGGATGACGTCGACCTCGACCGTGGGGTTGCCCCGGCTGTCCAGTATCTCGCGGGCGGTAATGTCGATGATTTCGCTCATGTCCAATCGCTTTCCCTCTGCCGCGCCCTGGGGCGGCGCAGCCTTCCCATACAGAATTCCCTGCCGGCCTTGAAGTCGGAATTCCGCCCGAACGGGATCAGAGAAGATCGGGCGCCCGGCCGAAGCGGTTGGCCACCCGGCCGACGGTCAGGCCCTGCACGAGGATCGAGAAGACGACGACCACATAGGTGGCGGCAAGGATCGTCGGTTTCCACTCGCCTTCGGGCAGCGACAGCGCCAGCGCGACCGAGATGCCGCCCTTCAGCCCGCCCCAGGTCATGATCGGCACGATGCCGGGCGAGAACTTGCGGAAGGGCCGGAGAAGGGCGATGGGCACCACCACGGCCGCCAGCCGCCCGGCCAGCGAAAGCGCGATCGCCGCGGCCCCGGCGACCAGGGTGTCGGCGCCGAAATGGACCGCGAAGACCTCGAACCCGATCATGAGGAAGAGGACCGCGTTCAGGATCTCGTCGACCAGCTTCCAGAAGGCCTCGACGTAGTGGCGCGTCTCTTCCGACATGGCGTGGCGCATGCCGACGTCGCCGATGAAAAGTCCCGCGAAGACCGCCATCAGCGGGGCCGAGACGTGTAGCCGTTGCGCCAGCGCATAGCCGCCCATGGCAAGGGCAAGGGTGATGAGGACCTCGAGCGCATAGTCGTCGATTCGCTGCATGATGCGGAAGACGAGCCAGCCAAGCGCGGCGCCGAGGAGGACGCCGCCGCCCGCTTCCTGAAGGAACAGCACGCCGGCATGCGAGAGATCCGGCGCCGCCGAGCCGTGCCCGGCGGCCGGAAAGGCAAGCCCCAGAAGGACAAGGAAGACAACGTAGCCGACGCCGTCGTTGAAAAGCGATTCACCGGCGATCTTGGTCTCGAGCGACTTCCGAAGCGCCGCCTCGCGCAGGACGCCGAGGACGGCGACGGGGTCGGTCGGTGAAATGAGCGCGCCGAAGACCAGCGCCACCAGAACGGGCATGCCCGTGACCCAGGAAAA
>RFGD01000169.1 GCA_003696705.1 Alphaproteobacteria bacterium
CGCTTGCCGCCGCCGTGCCCGGTTTCGAGCCGGTCAGCGCCCGCGAAGGTTTCGGCAAGATCCACAAGGACTGGCTGTCGCCCGAGATCTGGCAGACGATCTGGATCTACTCGACGCCATTCACGGATGGCTACTACCTCAACGCGATCGACCTGAAGAAAGGTGTCCACGGGATCGAGCAGCGGCCCGAGGGCGAACGGATCTACCTGACGCTCTTCAAGCGCACCTTCGTCATGTCGCTGGTCATCACCGGTGCCTGCATCCTGCTGGGCTATCCGGTGGCGTGGCTTCTGGCGAACCTGCCGATGCGGCATGCGAACCTTCTGATGATCCTTGTGCTCCTGCCGTTCTGGACCTCGCTTCTGGTGCGCACGAGCGCCTGGAAGGTGATGCTCCAGCAGCAGGGCGTCATCAACGACACGCTGGTCTGGCTGGGCCTCATCGACGATGCGCACCGGCTCATCCTCATCAACAACCAGTTCGGCACCATCGTGGCCATGACGCACATCCTTCTGCCGTTCATGATCCTGCCGATGTATTCCGTCATGCAGACCATCCCGCCAAGCTACCTGCGCGCGGCGCGTTCGCTGGGGGCGAACCCCTGGACGGCCTTCTGGCGCGTCTACTTCCCGCAAAGCGTGCCGGGGATCGGGGCGGGGTCGATCCTCGTCTTCATCCTTGCCATCGGCTACTACATCACCCCCGAGATCGTCGGCGGCACGACCGGCACCTTCATCTCGAACCGGATTGCCTATCACATCTCGAGTTCGCTCAACTGGGGGCTGGCGGCGGCGCTCGGAACGATCCTTCTGGCGGTCGTCCTCATCCTCTACTGGGCCTATGACCGCATCGTCGGCATCGACAACGTGAAGCTGGGGGGCTGAGCCATGGCGAAGCTTGCACAGGTCGAAATTCGCGTGCCGACGGGGTTCACGGTGGCCATGGCCGCGGCGACGGGCGCGGCCGGGGGCCTTCTGGTCGGCGCGGCAAACGGCGCCGCGCTTGTCGGGCTTGTCGCCGGGGCGGCCGTCATGGCCGCCGTCGCCGCGATTGCCTTCGTGGCGCGGGTGCCCGAGCGCGCCGGTCGCTGGGCGCTGGCCGTGGCCGGTCTTGTCCTTGGCGGGCTCGGCGGCGGGGCGGTCGGCGCGGTGATCGGCCTTGGCTTCGGCGCCTTCTACGGCTGGTTCGTCTGGTGGATCGGCACGGGGCGCTACCGCGCCAAGCTGCCGCCCTATGCAACGGCGCTCGAGGTCTTCTGGCACCATGCCTTCCGCGTCCTGTGCGGCATGGTGTTCTTCTTCCTCATCACGCCGATCCTTGTGGTCATTCCGCTGTCGTTCAACGCCGAGGACTTCTTCACCTTCACGCCCGAGATGCTGCACCTCGACCCGGCGGGCTATTCGCTCAAGCATTACGAGGATTTCTTCACGAACCCCGACTGGCAGCGGGCGCTGAAGAACTCGGTCATCATAGCGCCGCTTGCGACGATCATCTCGGTGTCGCTCGGGACGCTTGCGGCCATCGGGCTCAGCCAGTCGCACGTGCCGTTTCGCCGGCCGATCATGGCCATGCTGATCTCGCCGATGATCGTGCCGCTCATCATCTCGGCCACCGGCATGTTCTTCTTCTACTCGTCCCTCGGCAACTGGCTCGAGGGGAACATGGGGCTGAGCAAGGATGTCGTCGGCTACATGAAGGTCGTTCTGGCCCACGCCGTTCTGGGCATCCCCTTCGTCATCATCACGGTGACGGCGACGCTGGTCGGCTTCGACCGCTCGCTGACCCGGGCGGCGGCCTCGATGGGGGCGAACCCGATCACCACCTTCTTCCGTGTCCAGATGCCGCTGATCCTGCCGGGGGTGATCTCGGGGGCGCTTTTCGCCTTCATCACCTCGTTCGACGAGGTGGTGGTGGTGCTGTTCGTCGGTTCGGCGGCGCAGAAGACGCTGCCGTGGCAGATGTTCATCGGCCTGCGCGAGCAGATCAGCCCGACCATCCTTGCGGTCGCGACGATCCTTGTGACGCTGTCGATCATCCTTCTGACGACGCTCGAACTTCTGCGGCGGCGTTCCGAGCGGCTGCGGGGGCTTGCGCCGTCCTGAGCCGGCCCGGGCCCGTCCGGTTCCGCGTCTGCGTGCGCGTCTAGGCCCCTGTCTGGCCGAGAAGCTGAAGCCAGACGGAAACGGTCAGGATCGAAAGCGCCGTGCCGACGAGGACGGCCGTCGCGGCCACGCGCCGGCCGACGCCATACATGTCCGCAAAGATGTAGGTGTTGATCCCCGGCGCCATTGCCGCCGTCACGACCGCCGAGCGAAAGGCCCCCGGCCCGAGCCCGAGCGCCGAGCCGACAAGCCAGGTGACGGCCGGGTGCAGGACAAGCGAAAGGCCGACGACCCAGGCGACCGTCGCCATGTCGCCTTCGGGGCGATAGCGCGCCATCGTGCCGCCAAGCGCAAAGAGCGCCGCCGGCAGTGCGGCGCGGATCACGAGATCCATCGCTTCGGTCAGGACGCCGGGAAGCGCGACGTTGCCCAGGTTCGCCCCCAGCCCGGCGACGATGCCGATCACCAGGGGATTTCGTGCCATGGACCGCAGGACCGAAAGGGCCGTCCGACCGGCGCCCCGGCCGCTGGCGCGGGCGATCTCCATCGCCGTGACGCCAAGCGTGTAGCAGAAGGGCGAGTGGAAGGCGATGATGGCATAGTTCGGGCCCAGTGCGTTGGCGCCATAGGCGCGTTCGGTAATGGGAAGGCCCAGGAGAAGCGTGTTCGAGAAGAGCCCCACGAAACCGATGGCCACGCTGTCGGGCCACGGCCGGCGGAAAAGAAGCCTTGCCCCCATAAGGCCGGCAAGAAAACCCGCGGCGGCGCCGGCATAGAAGCTCAGAAGGAGCGGGGGATCGAAGCTTTCGGCAAGGTCGATGCGCGCCATGGCGCGAAAGAGAAGAAGCGGTATCGCAAAGCCCTGGGCAAAGGTCATCAGCCCCTGGAGGCCGTGCTCGGGGAAGAGCCCCGTGCGCACGGCCAGAAGGCCGAAGCCGATGACCAGAAAGACCGGTAGCGTGATCTGGACAAGCGCGTCCACTCAGACCTCGACGACGATCTGCATGCCGTCATGGGCCGGGGTCACGTGATCCGGCGTCTCGGCATCGACGGTGTCATGGTCGAGGTCATAGTGCATGTTGGTCAGGATCGCCCGTTCCACGCCCAGCCGCTCGATCCAGTCCAGGGACTGGGCGAGATGCGAATGCGTCGGGTGGGGGTCGCGTCGCAGCGCATCGAGGATCCAGATGCGGACCCCCTGAAGGGCGTCCCATGCCTCGGCGTTCATGGCGGCGACGTCGGGAAGATAGGCAAGGTCACCGATGCGAAAGCCCAGGGCGTCGATCGAGCCGTGATTGACCCGGAAGGGGACAAGCTCGATCGGGCCGCCGGCGCCCCGGATCTCGAAGGGCCCCTCGATCTCGTGCAGATCGAGGATAGGCGGGTAGGGGCTGCCTTCGGGCTGGACGAAGGCATAACCGAAGCGGTCCAGAAGTGCCTCGGTGGTTGCCGCGTCGGCCCAGACGGGAAGCCGCCGGCCGATGTTGAAGACGACCTGGCGCAGATCGTCGATGCCGTGCACGTGGTCGGCATGGGCATGGGTGTAGGCGACGGCATCGAGCGTGCCGACACCGGCATCCAGAAGCTGATCGCGCATGTCGGGCGAGGTGTCGATGAGCACCCGCGTGCGGGCGCCGTCCGATCCCTCCTGCTCGACAAGAAGCGAGCAGCGCCGGCGGCGGTTGCGCGGGTTCGTCGGGTCGCAGGCGCCCCACTTGCCGCCGATGCGCGGCACCCCGCCGGACGAGCCGCAGCCAAGGATGGTGAAGATCCGCCGCATCGCCTCAGCCCGCGGGCGCCGGGGCTGCCGCCCGGGTGAAGAGCCTGTCGAAATTCCGGCTCGTCGCGTGGGCGAACGCCGCGTAATCCATACCGAAAAGCTCGGCGCCGACGCGGGCGGTATGCACGACGAAGGCGGGCTCGTTTCGCTTGCCGCGGTGGGGCGGGGGCGCCAGATAGGGCGCGTCCGTCTCGACAAGGATGCGGTCGATCGGGGCGGCGCGGAAGATCTCGCGCAGGGCGGTCGACTTCGGGAAGGCGGCGATGCCCGACATCGACAGGTAGAAGCCGAGATCGAGCGCCGCCTCGGCCAGCGCGGCGCCCGACGAGAAACAGTGCATGACGCAACCGAAGGCGCCGGCGCGATGCTCTTCGGTCAGGATGCGGGCCATGTCCTCGTCGGCGTCGCGGGCGTGGATGACAAGCGGCAGGCCCGTGCGGCGCGCGGCCTCTGCGTGGATCCTGAGGCTCTCGATCTGGGCGTCGCGGCTTTCGGCCGTGTAGTGGTAGTCAAGCCCCGTCTCGCCGATGGCGACGAATTTCGGGTGGCGGGCAAGCGCCTCGATCGCCTCGACGGTTGCCATCGGCTCTTTCGCGGCGCTCATCGGATGGGTGCCGGCCGCGAAGAACACGCCCTCGAAACGTTCGGCGATGGCCTGGGCGGCGGGTGCGCTGCGAAGGGTGGTGGCGATCGTCACCATCCGCGTGACGCCGGCGGCGCGGGCGCGGGCGACGACCTCGGCCAGCTCGTCGGCGAACTGCGGAAAGTCGAGATGACAGTGTGAATCGACGATCGCGGGATGCTCGGGCGTTTCGACCATGTTCTGCCTGAAGTTCAGGCGGCCGTGCATGCCGCCGTTTCGCTGATTGCGAGGAACATATCGACGATCACCGAAGAGGGGTCAAGGTTGAGCGCAAGGGCCGAACGCGCGCGCGCCGGGACGGCCTGGGCCGCGTCGGCCCATCGACGGGCGTCGCCCGGGCCCGCCCCGAGACGCGCCCAGAGCTTCGTCTCGTCCGGCGCGACCGCCGTCGCCGCGGCGCCCGCCGCCGCCCGGGCGAGGCGCGACAGGAGAACCGACGCCAGATCGACGATTTCCCCCGCCCGTTCGGCGGCGTCGCCGCCCTGGCCGACACTGCCGGCAAGGCGCGCAAGCGCGGTGCGGTCGAAGCCCGGCATCCCGGCCATGATCCCGAGCATCTGGCGGTAGAGCGACAGCCCGTCGCGCTGCACGAGCCGGATCGCGTCACCGACCGAGCCGCGGGCGAGTTCGGTCACGGCCGCAAGGTCGTCTTCCGGGACCGTCACCCCCGCCTGGGCAAGGGCGCGGTCCATGTCCCGGGGCAGAAGCGGGTCACAGCGCAGGACGCGGCAGCGGCTTCGGATCGTCGGCAGAAGCCGCGACGGTGTGTGGCTGACCAGAAGAAGGACGGCGTCGGGCGGCGGCTCTTCCAGGACCTTCAGGATGGCATTGGCCGCGCTCGGGTTCATCTCGTCCGCGCTGTCGACGATGACCACGCGGCGCCCGCCCTCGGCGGCGGAAAGCCCGAAGAAGTCGCGCAGCCGCCGCACCTCGTCGACCGAAATGACCCGCGCAAGCTTGCCGGTCTTCTCGTTCACGGTTCGGCGCAGCAGAAGAAGGCGCGGCTCGGACAGGGCGGCGACGCGACGGGCCACGGGGTGGTCGGGGGCGACGTCGAGGCTGTCGGGCGGCGGCGGGGCGCCGAAGAGCCCGTCCCCGGCGGCGGGCGGTTCGGCCAGAAGGAAGCGGGCCATCCGCCAGGCAAGCGTTGCCTTGCCGACGCCGCGCGGCCCCGTCAGAAGCCAGGCGTGGTGCAGCCGGCCGCTGGCGATCGTGGCCAGGAATTCGGCCTCGGCGCGGCCCTGGCCGAAGACGGCCGCCGCCTCGCGCGGGTGCGGCGCGCCGTCGAGCCGGTCGGCTTCGGCAAGTTCGGTTTCAGACATTCGCACCGACCCCGACGATGGCGGCAATCTCCTCGGCCACCACCTCGGGCGGCCGCGCGCCGTCTATCACATGGCAGCGATCCGGGAACTCGGCGGCAAGGCCGAGGAAGCCCTCGCGCAGGCGCTGTTGCAGCTCGAGGCCCATGCCCTCGAAGCGGTCCTCGGCGATGCCACGGGCCAGCCCGCGGGCCAGCGCCGCGGCCGGATCCATGTCGATGATGAAGGTGATGTCGGGCTCTCGTCCGATGAACTCGGCGTGAAGGCGGTCGACCTTCTGGCGCAGATCGGCGCCGCGAAGGCCCTGATAGACCCGCGTCGAATCCGCGAAGCGGTCCGAGATCACGTGCCGTCCGGCGGCCAGCGCGGGCGCGATCGTGCGTTCCAGATGGTCACGCCGCGCCGCCGTGAAGAGAAGGACCTCCGTGACCGGCGACCACCGATCGGCATCCCCTTCGACAAGAAGGCGGCGGATCTCCTCGGCGCCGGGCGAGCCGCCGGGCTCGCGCGTCAGGACGACCTCTCGGCCCTCGGCCAGGAACCGCTCGGCCAGAAGCCGGGCCTGCGTCGACTTCCCGGAACCGTCGATCCCCTCGAAGGTTATGAAGAGGGGGCCCTGGGTCATTCCGCACCGAAAAGGGTGCCGTCCATGGCCCGGCGCGCCAGCGTCATGGCCGAGGCGCGCAGGCGCGGCACAAGCCCGCCGCGGGGCACCGCGGCCTCGGCGACAAGGGGGCGGCGCACCTCGCCGATGGAGGCGATGCTCATCACCAGTTCGCCGATGCGCTGGCCCTTGGCGACGGGCGCCTCGACGGGGGCGTCATAGACGATCCGGGCCTCGATGGCGTCCTTCTGGCTGGCCGGGACCAGGACCGAAAGGTCGTCGGCAAGGACGAGACCGACGGTCGGCACCTCGCCGATCCAGACAGGCGCGGTCGCCAGCCGTTCACCGGCGCGGGCGACCGTCTTGACGGCGAACTGATGGAAGGCCCAGTTGAGGATACGCTCGCTTTCTTCGGCGCGGGCGCGCACGTCGGGAAGTCCCATCAGGACGAAGGTCACGCGCCGGTCGCCGCGCACCGCCGACCCGACAAGGCCATAGCCCGCTTCCTCGGTATGGCCGGTCTTGAGACCATCAGCCCCGATGCCAAGGCCCAGAAGCGGGTTGCGGTTGCGTTGCGTGATCCCGGCCCAGGTGAATTCACGCTGGGAAAAATGCGGGTAGAGGTCCGGGAACTCTTCGACCATGCGCACGGCAAGCCGGCCCAGGTCCTCGGCGCTCATGCGGTGTTCGGGGTGGGGCCAGCCCGAGGCATTGGCGAAATGCGCGTGGCGCAGGCCAAGCGCCCGGGCGCGCTCGTTCATGATCGCGACGAAGGCTTCCTCGGTGCCGGCAAGCCCCTCGGCCACGGTGACACAGGCGTCATTGCCCGAATGGACGATGATCCCGGGGATGAGGTCGCGGACAGCGACGCGTTCGCCCTCGCGCAGGAACATCTTGGACCCGCCCATCGCCTGGGCCGCCGCCGAGACGCGGAAGGTCGTGTCGAGGGTCACGCGGCCGTCCTCGAGCGCTTCGAACAGAAGGTCGAGCGTCATGAGCTTCGACATGGACGCCGGCGGCAGGGGGACGTCCGCGTTCTTGGCCATGAGGACCGTGCGCGTCTTGTGGTCGAACACCCAGGCGGCGCGGGCACGGGTCTCGAATGCGGCGGCCGGAAGGCTCGCGGCGATCACGACGACCAGCGCGGCCATGGCCGCGACAAGGCCAAGGATCGCCCGGCGGGTGGGATGGCGCACGGGCAAGGGGGGCGTTCTGTCGGTCATGGGCGGCCTCTCTCGTTCGGCTCGGGCGGCAGTCTCTCGTCAGTCGGTCACGAAATAGGCGTCGGTGAAGCCAAGCTCTCGCACCTTGCGCAGGATTGCGGCGCGGTCGGAAGCGGTCATGGCCGGGCCGATGACGACGCGCCAGAAGCGCTTGCCCTGAGAGCGCTGGGCAAGGATCGTGGGCACGACGCCGTTGCGACGCAAGAGCTCGGCCGTGCGACGGGCGTTGTCCTCGATCGAGAAGATGCCGACCTGGATGAACGGCTTTTCAAG
>RFGD01000170.1 GCA_003696705.1 Alphaproteobacteria bacterium
CCGGTCATCCCGATCAGCCCGATGACCGAGAACATCGACAGCGGCACGCCCCATTCGTGATGCCCCCAGATGGCGCCGATCGCGCCGAAGGGGATGACGGCCATGACGACAAGCGGGCGCCGCCAGCTCGAGAAGATCCAGGCCAGGACAAGATAGATCCCGACAAGGCAGAGGACGAGACCCAGCATCGCGTCGGACAGGAAAGCACGCTCCTGCTCGGCCAGGCCGCCGACGCGTGTCCCGACCGAGAAGTCGCGCTCGATCGCGGGCAGGATCTCCTCGGTCAGGGCGCGCATGACGGCGGCGGCGCGCTCGGGGTCGTCCTCGGCGATGTCGCCCGAGACGGTGACGACCCTGAGTCCGTTGCTGCGCCGGACCGTCGAGAAGCCGCCCTGCCGCGAGATTTCCGCAATCTCGGAAAGCCGGGCTAGCCCGCCTGCCGGTGTCGGCAGGACCAATCGGTCGATGAAATCGGCCTTGAGTTCGTCGCGCGCAAGCTCGCCCCGCACCACGGCCGAGCGCGGGCCGACGGGAAAGCTCGCGGCCTCGATCCCCTCGAGGCGTTGGCGCAGCGCGGCCGCGACGGTCTCGGGCGTGAAGCCAAGCGCAAGCCCCTGAGGCGTCATCTGGATGATGAGCTCGTCCCGGTCATAGGCGAGGTTGTCCTCAAGCGCCGACGTCTCGGGGAAGGCAGCAAGCGCAGCCTTCAGCGCCTCGGCCGCGGCCTTCAGGGTCTTGGCGTCAGCCCCGAAGATGTCGACCGAGATCGCATCCCCTCCGGGCCCCGACCGCCACCCGCGGAAGGACAGGGTTTCCAGCATCGGGTCGCGCGGCGCGCGCCGCTGCAACTCCGCGAGGAAGTCGAAGGACGAATAGGGCCGACGCTCGGGGTCGATGAGCTCGATCGAAATGGCGCCCAGAAGGTCCGGGTCCTTCGCCTCTTCCCCCGAAAGACCGCGTCCCGCGGTGCCGCCGATCTGCCCCAGCACGAATTCGACCGGATTTTCGCCGTGGCGGCGGGCGAACTCGGCCCCGACTTCGTCGACCGTTGTCTGAAGGGCGCGCAGGAAGCGCTCGGAATCCGCCCGCGTCGCCGACGGGGCCATCGCGAAGTTCCCGGTGATCGATGCCCGCTCGGGGGCATTGAAGAAGCGCCACGGGATGTCGCCCCTGAGAACGGCCGCCGCCTGAAGCGACAGGAGAAGGACGGCCGCGGCAAGCGCCGGATACCGCAGCCGGATGGCCCCGGCCACGAAAGGCACGAACAAGCGCCGGCGAAACCAGTCGAGCACGCGGTTCATCAGCCGTGACGGCGCGTCGTACCAGCGCCGCCGGGGCGTTGCCTTCAGCGCGTGGGCCATGTGGTTCGGCAGGATGAGGAAACACTCGAGGAGCGATGCCGACAGAACGGCCGCCACCGTGAAGGGAATGTCGGCGATCAGATCGCCGAAGCGCCCCCCGATGACCACGAGCCCGAGGAAGGCAATGACGGTTGTAACGGTCGCCGCCACCACCGGGGCGGCCATGCGGCGCGCGGCGTTGGCGGCAGCGTCCAGGGGGCGCTCGCCAAGCCGCCGGGCGCGGAAATCGGCGTGCTCGCCGACCACGATCGCGTCGTCGACGACCATCCCCAGCGTCATGATGAGCGCAAACAGCGAGATGACGTTGAGCGTCAGGCCGGCGGCGTACATGAGCGCGACGGTCGCGCACATCGCCACCGGGATCCCGGCGGCGACCCAGAAGGCCGTGCGCGCGTTGAGAAAGAGGAACAGGACGACCAGGACCAGCCCGAGCCCGATCAGGCCGTTGTCGAAAAGAATGGAAAGCCTCCCCGAAATCGCCTCGGCGCGCGTCCGCACGAGATCGATCCTTACGCCGGCCGGAAGTTCGGGGCGCAAGGCGGCGGCGACGCGCTCGACCGTCCTTTGGGTGGCCACGGCGTCGCCCGTCGCCGGCCGGTCGATCCGGATCGAGATTGCCGGGTTGTCGCCGACGAAATAGGCGACCTGCCGGTCCGGCCCTTCCTCGGTGATCGTGGCCACGTCACGCAGGCGCAGGGGCGCGCCGTCGCCGGCCACCCTCAGGATGATGTCCCCGATTTCGTGGACCGTCCGGCCGAGCCCACCGCTGCGCACCCGCTCTGCGGCCGGCAGGGCACCGGCCGGCGCCGGCGTCACTTCGGCGGCAATGATGCGCGCGATCGTTTCAAGGTCGAGCCCGTGGGCCAGAAGCGCGTCCGTTCCGACGGCGACCGAGATCTCGGGCGCGGCGAAGCCGCGAATGGTGGCACGCGTCACGCCCGCCTCGAACAGGCGCGAGACGAAGGCATCGCCGATCTGCCCGATCTGCTCGAGCCCAACCGGCCCCGTGATGACGACATCCGTGACGCGGTCGCGCCAGACGCGGCGCCGGATCTCGGGCGCCTCGGCGGTCTCGGGCAGGCCCGTCACTGCATCCACGGCCGCCTTCACGTCCTGTTCGGCGCGGGCCAGATCCCACCCGGGCTCGAACTCGACCGAGACGAGGGCCAGCCCCTCGCGCGAGAGGCTTTCCGTCGCCGCAACCCCTTCCACAGCAAGAACCGCGGGCTCGATCCTGGCCACGATCCCCTCGTCGACGTCCTCGGCGCCGGCACCGGGCCAGGCGACGCGCACGGTCACCGTCTCGAAGACGACATCGGGCAGGAACTGGGTGCGCATTCGCGGCGCCGCCGCGATGCCAAGCGCGACGACAAGGACGAGCAGAAGGTTCGCGGCCGTCCGGTGACGCGTGAAATAATCGAGGATGCCGCCCGGCCCGCGCATGGGCTCAGTCCGCCGCCCGTGTGCCCGCGCGGGCCCGGACGCCTCCGATGCGGCGCGCACCCGGGGCTTCAGCGCGTCCCTGACGGCGGTCGGGGCGCGCCTCGGGTGCGTTGCCCCTGATCGGCTGCACCAGGATACCCGGGCCCAGAAGCGGTGTCCGGCGGGCCACGACCTCTTGGCCCTCGAGGCCGGGCGCCCGCACGATGACGTCGTCGCCCTGGCGGCGGAGAAGCTCGACGGATGCGACCGCAAGGCGCCCGTCCGGCCCAAGGACCAGGACCGTGCCGTCGGCCCCAAGCGCCGAGGCGGGCAGCGACACGACGTTGTCGAGCGGCGGCTCGACCACTTCGACGGCGACAAGATCGCCGTCGCGCAATCCCTCGGCCCGGTCGATCTCGGCATAGAGGCGGCGTCCCGACGCGCCGTCCGGCGCCTCGGCGCCGGCGCGCGACAGGTGACCTGCCGCCCAGGGCCCGTCGTCCGCCCCCGCCAGGTGCGCCCTGAGGGCAAGAGGCAGCGGCGCGCCGCCAAGGTCGGCGACACGCCGGAACTCGGCGGCGGTGAGGTCGAAGACGACCTCGAGCGCATCGGGATCGATGA
>RFGD01000171.1 GCA_003696705.1 Alphaproteobacteria bacterium
GAACTCGACCATCGGCTTGGGGCAGGTGTCGGTGATCGGCGCAAGCCGCGTGCCGCGCCCTGCCGCCAGCGCCACCGCCTTCACCCCCGCCAGCCGACGGCGCGCAATGGCCCCATCTGCAAGCGCGGATCCGACATCGGGAAAGAGCGGCAGGAAAAGATCGGCGCCGGTTTCGTCCACAAGCCTCGTCGCCTGGTCCGTCAGCCCGGCGAACGCCAGGCGGAAGTCGTCGAAGGATGCCGCGCGGCGGGTCAGTTCGACCAGCGCCCCGATCCCGGCGCGGGTCATCGACCGGACGCCAGAGAGGTCAAGGACGACGGCCTTCGCGCCCTCGGACCGGCGCGCGTCGAGGTGCCGCTCAAGCGCCCCCCGCGCGCTTGCCGAAAGCCGCCTTCACCGCAGGGCAGAAATCGCGACGGCGCCGGACCATGTCGAAACTTCCAACATACGAAACCTCTCCTTCTAGCTGTGTGATTGGACCCGGGGGCGCACCCGAAGGCGCGGCAGGGGGCCAAGGCCGATCGTCCAGGCAAGGGCCGGCGTGCGCGCGACCAGGGCGACAAGGACCGACGTCGCACCGAGCGCGCCGGCGATCTTCACGAATACCTGCGTGGTCGGCGAGACCTCGGTGCCGGTGAGCGCGATCTCGATGAGATCGAGAAAGATCGGATGGCAAAGGTAGATGCCAAACGAATAGGGGGCGAAGCGCGTGAAGGCCTGCGGCCAGCGCCCATGGGCAAGCGACATCGCCCCGAGAAAGAGCACGATCGGCATCAGGAAATCCGCCCAGTAGCCGGCCGCATAATCGAACGGCCAGGCGGCGAATTTCACGGTCCGCCATGTGGCGATGAGCTTGATGAGGAACAGGACACCCCCGGCATAGGCGATGACGGGCAACCAGTCGCGCCCGCCCGCCGGACGCTCTTTCCAGCGATACCAGAGACCAAGAAGCGCGCCCGCGGCGATACCGTAGCCGGCGTAGCTGAGGATCTTGACGGCCCGCAGGACGAAGGGGAATGCCGGCCAGTCGCGCAGCGAGGACCAAAGGAACAGGTCGATCTCTCGTCGCGCCAGAAGACAGCCAAGCACCATCACCCCAAGCCACGGATGCTCGACGGCCTTTCGGAAAAGCGGATACATCAGGACAAGGCCGAACAGCGTCGGCAGGAAATGCATGTGATACTTGACGCTGCCGAGAAGAAGATAGCCGACCCAGGACAGCGGCGACAGAAGCTGGGACCGGATGGCGTCATCGTAGCCGAACCACGAAGCCTTCACGAGATTGTAGAAGGCGTAGAAGACGACCCAGAACAGGAACGGAACAAGAAGCCGGCGAGCCTGCTGTGCGATCGTCCTGCCATAGGGTCGCGGCCGCCGATCGAGCGACATGAGGAGAAGAAACACCGAGATCATCAGGAAAAGCTCGGTCCTGGCCGTATAGACGACCGCGCGGACGAGCATCGGAACGATACGCTCCGCCTCGGGGTAGTTGACGAAAGGCTGCCCCGACGGGTCCGCCGTCGAATGGAGCCCGACCATGGACAGACCCGCCGTCAGCCTCAGCGCGTCAAGCCAGACAAGCCGCGATTCCCCGTTCCCTGCCACGCTGTCCCTCCTGAGCTTGCAACAACCCTCGGACCGAGTCGTCGCACGGATCAGAAAACAAATGGTGAACGACGGGGTTCACCAGGAATTAACCGCTGTTCCCCCAGGATCGCGAAGGACTGAAATTGCGAGGTCGCGATGAGCCGCCTTCTGAAAGCCGCTGCGATGACGGCGGGCCTTCTTCTGATTTCCCTGACGGCAGACGCCGCGCCGTCGGCACGGCTTTGCGCGGAACTGACGCGCGAATATGGCGTGACGCCGACGGTCTGCAAGAACGTGTCCGCATCGCCTGCCCGCGCGCCCGCCCCCGCCCCCGTCCGGGCGCTGACGGCCGAAGAGCGGCAGGACAATGTCTTCTTCCCCGCCGGCGGGACGCGCCTAGACGACGCCGCGCGGGCGCAAGTGCGCCTTCTTGCCCGCGTCCTGAAGACCCGCCCGCTCGCCGACGCCTGCCTGCGCCTTGTCGGGCATACCGATGCGGCAGGCGACGCCGAACTCAACCGGCGCGTCGGCCTGGACCGCGCACTTCAGGTCGGGCAGGCGCTCGTCGCCGAAGGGCTCGACGAGGCGCGACTGACTTACGCCTCGGCCGGGGAAGACGCGCCGCTCGAAGGGCTCCCGGCGTCGGCGCCCGAAAACCGGCGCGTCACGATCGAGGCGCGGCGATGCCCCGGCCTCAAGCCCGTGAAAGCCGCCATCTCGCGCTAGCGCCGCGCGCCCGGCGGCGGCGGGCCACCGGCCCGGCAACCAGCGCACTTGAATTTCCGCGACGAAAAGGGGAAACCGGGTCTGAACCCGATGGTCTCGCGACCGCCCCCATTTCGAGCGGAGTAAGGCGACGATGCCCCACTACAGATCCAGACGGACGACGCACGGGCGAAACATGGCCGGCGCACGCGGCCTTTGGCGCGCCACCGGCATGAAGGATTCGGATTTCGGCAAGCCGATCATTGCCGTCGTGAACTCGTTCACCCAGTTCGTTCCGGGCCATGTGCACCTCAAGGACATCGGCCAGCTGGTCGCGCGCGAGATCGAGGCCGCCGGCGGCGTCGCCAAGGAATTCAACACGATCGCGGTCGACGACGGTATCGCGATGGGACACGACGGGATGCTCTATTCGCTCCCGTCGAGAGAGATCATCGCCGACAGCGTCGAATACATGGTCAACGCCCATTGTGCCGACGCGATGGTCTGCATCTCGAACTGCGACAAGATCACGCCGGGGATGATGATGGCGGCGATGCGCCTCAACATCCCGACGATCTTCGTTTCCGGCGGCCCCATGGAAGCGGGGAAGGTGCACATAGGCGATCTGGAACGCGCCGTGGACCTTGTCGACGCCATGGTCGTGGCGGCCGACGATCACTACACCGACACCGAGGTCGCCGAGTTCGAGGCCAACGCGTGCCCGACCTGCGGCTCGTGTTCGGGCATGTTCACGGCGAATTCGATGAACTGCCTGGCCGAAGCGCTCGGGCTGGCCCTGCCGGGCAACGGGTCGATGCTGGCAACCCATGCCGACCGGAAGACGCTGTTCGAAGAGGCCGGACGCCGCATCGTCGACATCACGAAGCGCCATTACGAAGAGAATGAACCGGGCCTTCTCCCCCGCGACATCGCCACCTTCGAGGCCTTCGAGAATGCCATGTCGCTTGACATCGCGATGGGCGGGTCGACGAACACCGTGCTGCACCTTCTGGCGATCGCCTACGAAGGGGGTGTCGACTTTACCATGAACGACATCGACCGCCTGAGCCGCCAGGTGCCCGTGCTTTGCAAGGTCGCCCCCTCGGTGCCGGATGTGCACATGGAGGACGTCCACCGCGCGGGCGGCATCATGGCCATCCTTGGCGAGATGCTGCGCGCCGGTCTTCTGCACGGAGATGCACGAACGGTGCACGCCCCGACAATGGCCCAGGCCGTGGCCAGATGGGACGTCATGCAGACCAATGACCCGGACGTCGAGCGCTTCTACCGCGCGGCGCCGGGCGGGGTCCGCACGACCCAGGCGTTCAGCCAGGCCAACCGCTATGCGGCCCTTGACCGTGATCGCACGAACGGGGTGATCCGGTCGGTCGAACATGCCTTTTCGAAGGATGGCGGCCTTGCCGTCCTTTACGGGAACATCGCCCAGAACGGCTGTATCGTGAAAACTGCGGGCGTGGACGAATCCATCCTGAAGTTTTCGGGCACCGCCCGCGTCTACGAAAGCCAGGATGACGCCGTGAACGGGATCCTCAAGGGCGAGGTTCAGCCCGGCGAGGTCGTCGTGATCCGCTACGAAGGCCCGCAGGGCGGTCCGGGCATGCAGGAAATGCTCTATCCGACAAGCTATCTGAAGTCGAAGGGCCTCGGGAAAAGCTGTGCGCTTCTGACCGACGGTCGCTTCTCGGGCGGCACGTCCGGCCTTTCCATCGGGCATGCGAGCCCCGAAGCGGCCGAAGGCGGCACGATCGGACTTGTCGAGACCGGCGACCGCATCGACATCGACATCCCGGGGCGAAGCATCCGCCTTGTGGTGGATGATGAAACCCTCGCGGCCCGGCGCCTTGCGAAGGGGCCGCTGCCGTGGGCGCCGGCGAAACCGCGCAAGCGGCAGGTCTCGAAGGCGCTCCGGGCCTATGCCCTTCTGGCATCCTCGGCCGACAAGGGGGCCGTGCGCATGTTGCCGGGCGAAGAGGGGCCAGGCAGCTAGCACGGAATGACCACCCGGCGCCCCACCTTCCCGTCGGCAATCGGCGAAGAGCTTGAACTCTTCCTCGTGACGGCGCCGGGGCTGGAAAGCGTGCTTGAAGAAGAAGCCGCCGAGCTCGGATTCACCGCGCCCGAGCGCCAGCCCGGCGGCGTCACGATCCGCGGCGATTGGGCCGACGTGATGCGCGCGAATCTCTTCTGCCGAACAGCGTCCCGGGTGCTGGTTCGGCTGGCACGGTTTCCTGCCCTTCACCCGGCGCAACTGGACAAGCGTGCAAGGAAGGTCCCCTGGGGACGGTTCCTGCCCCGCGGCGTTGCCGTTCGGGTTGACGCGGAATGCCGGGCCTCTCGGATCTATCACAAGGGGGCGGCGGCCGAACGCGTCGCCCGCGCGATCACGGACGCGACCGGGGCGGCAATCTCGAGAGACGCCGAGATCCGGGTTCTGGTTCGGATCGAGCGCAATCTCTGCACGCTCAGCATCGATACCAGCGGCTCGCCCCTTCATCTGCGCGGCCACAAGCACGCCGTCGCGAAAGCCCCGATGCGCGAAAACCTGGCCGCCGCCTTTCTTCGCATGTGCGGCTATCGTGGCGACGAGCCATTGGTCGATCCCATGTGCGGGTCGGGCACCTTCGTCATCGAGGCTGCCGAGATGGCCGCGGGTCTGGCGCCGGGGCGTTCGCGCCGCTTCGCCTTCGAAGCCCTCGTTCCCCATGATCCCGACGCATGGAAAGCGATGAAGGACACCACGGCCGACCGTCCGCACGAAGCGCTTCCCCCGATCTTCGGCGCCGACCGCGACCCGGGCGCGGTGCGGGCCGCGGCCGAAAACGCGCGACGGGCCGGGGTCGCGGGCAGCGTCGCGTTCCGCAACGCCTCGATCGCCGCGCTTCAGCCACCGAGCGACCAGCCGGGACTTGTCATCGTCAACCCGCCCTATGGCAGCCGGATCGGCAACCGCGACGCGCTCTTCGGACTGTACGCAAGCTTCGGCAGGATAATGAGAGAGCGATTTTCCGGCTGGCGCGTCGGGCTTGTCACCAGTCAGCCCAAACTCGCCGCAGCGACCGGCCTCGATCTGACGACCGCAAGCGCGCCGATCGACCACGGCGGCATCGCGATCCGCCTTCATGTATGCGGAGAGGTCCGCTAGCGCGGCGACCTTTGGCGCCTGCGCCCGCTACGGGCGCTCATTCAGTCCTCGAAGCGCGCCGGCGCCTGTCGGCCGCGATTGACCGAAAGGCTCAGCACATCGGGCCGCGCATAGTGACCGGCCACGTCGAACTTGCGCCGCGCCGCGCGCGCCGCGGCGGGATCGATGTCCGCCCAAAGAAGCCCTTTTTCGCGGTGCATCGGGCCCGCGACGACACCGCCGAAGGGCTTGTAGACCACCGCGTCGCCGGGATTGATCCACTCCCCCGCCTCGGGGAACAGCTTGTCACGCTCGGGCACGTCCTCAGGGATGTCCGACGCCTCGATCGAGGTGGCGCATCCCACCACCCAGCACGCGCCTTCCCGGGCGATGTGCTGCATCGTCGCCAGCCAGGTGTCGCCGCTGTCCCAGGTGGGGGCGACGTAGATGTCGATGTTCTGGGCGTAGAGCGCGAAGCGCGCCAGCGGCATGTAGTTCTCCCAGCAGATGAGCGCGCCGACGCGCCCCACGGCGGTATCCACCACACGAAGCCCCGCGCCGTCGCCAAAACCCCAGACCATGCGCTCGGGGTTGGTGGGCATCAGCTTGCGATGGTTGTTGGCCA
>RFGD01000172.1 GCA_003696705.1 Alphaproteobacteria bacterium
TGGCGGGCCGTCAGACCCAGCCCGCCGCTTGCGTTTTCGGCGTTGACCACGATGAAGTCGAGCTTCCACGCCTCGCGCAGGAGGGGAAGCCGCCGAATGACCTCGGACCGCGCAGCGCGGCCCACGACATCGCCAAGGAACAACAGTCTCATGCTTCCGCCCTACGCGGCGCCAACGCGAAGGGCAAGCCCCGGCTGGCCCGAACCCCCCGGCCGTCCCTTCCCCAGGGGGAAGACGGTCAGGGGGCTTGGGTCAGTAGGGCATGGGGTGCGCACGGTGGGCCTTGTCGATCTCGGCCAGGACCTCGGCCGAAAGCTCGACATCGACCGCGCCGATGGCCGTCTTCAGCTGCTCGAGACTGCGCGCGCCGAAGATGGGCACGACAGGGAAGGGGCGCGTGCGAAGCCACGACAGCGCAAGATGGACGGGATCCAGCCCATGGCGGGCCGCGATGTCGAGATAGGCCTCGACGGCCGGGCCCACCCGCTCGGTCATGCGCCCGCCCAGCGTCGGGTTCACCGAGGCACGCGAACCCGGCGGCACCGCGCCGCCCCGATACTTGCCCGTCAGAAGTCCCGCCGCCAGGGGCGAGAAGGCCAGAAGCGTGACATCCTCGTTCACCGCAAGTTCGGCCAGGTCGGTGTCGAACAGTCGGCAGAGAAGCGAATACTCGTTCTGGATCGAGGCGACGCGCGGGCCCTTGCCGGCATCGGCCGCGCCAAGCCACATCGCCGTGCCCCAGGCGGACTCGTTCGACAGGCCGAAGGCCCGGATCTTGCCTTCGTCGACCAGCCGTTGCATCTCGCCCAGGACATCCTCGACATGCGCAATCGTCTCGGCCCGGTTCTGGCCGGAGGGGTCGTAGGTCCAGTTCTGGCGGAAATGATACGAGCCGCGGTTGGGCCAGTGCAGCTGATAAAGGTCGATCCAGTCCGTGCGCAGCCGCCGCAACGACCCCTCGACCGCCTCGCGCACGGCGGCAGCGTCCACCGGCCGGCCCGGGCGGACAAGCCGACCTGCCCCCGTGACCTTCGTCGCGAGGACGACATCGGACCGGCGGCCGGTGCGCGCAAACCAGTTGCCGATGATCTCCTCCGTCCGCCCTACGGTCTTCGGCGAGGTCGGGTTGACGGGATACATCTCGGCGGTGTCGATGAAATCGATGCCGTGGTCGAGGGCCATGTCGATCTGGGCATGGCCCTCGGCCTCGGTGTTCTGCGACCCCCAGGTCATCGACCCGAGGCAAAGTTCGGACACCTCTATCCCGGTTCGCCCGAGTTTCCTGCGCCGCATCGGTCGCTCCTTCTCCTGCTGTTGCCGCTGTTCAGGCGAGGCCTATCAGCGGAGCGGCGCGGACAAAAGGCCGGAATTCCGGCGGGTCCGGGCAATGGCTCGGGCGGTCGTGCGGGCGATGCGGCGCTGCCCCGGCTCAGGGCCGGACGTAGGCGTAGCCCTGTTCCTGCAACTCGATCAGGCGGACGACACCGGACGGGACGACCTGTGCCTCGTCCATGACCTTGATCTCGTGCCCGACCTTTTTCGACATGTTGTGAATGGTGTTGCCGCAGGCCGAGAAGGACAGGTTGTCGAGCGCCAGGGACATGGCCGAGATCCGATCCTCCACCGGGCTCTTGCCGGGGATGAACATGGTAAGGCCCGGGCCGTAGGCGACGACCTCGATCACGACCTCGTCGCCCTGGGATTCGTAGTATTTCTTGACATTGGCGACGTTGTTCAGGGCCAGGTTCATCACCTTCGGGTCGTTCTGGTCGACGTGAATCGCGACGTGGTGGACCTTGCCGGCGGCCAGGGCGGCGCCGGCTGACAGGGCAAGCGCGGCGGCGACCGTTGCAAGACCCGTGGCTTTTGCAGGTTTCATGTTTGCTCCTCCTCCCTTCAAGAAACTCGGAATATATTCGAATTTCTTGTTTTGTGGGAAATTTCCTGCGCGGCCGCGCCGTTTGATTGCGAACATTTAGTGAACATTGTAATCTGCCGCCATGACCTCGCGACTCGAGAACTTGCGCCGCGGCCTCTTGCCGGCCCGGTCGCCGGGGCCCGCAGTGGCGCTTCTGGGTCCCGGGATCAGCCTTCGGCCCGGCCGCGTCCACGAGGCCACGGGCCCCGCGCGGCGCAGCTTTGCGCTTCTGGCCGCCCGGGCGACCGAGGGGCCTGTCCTGTGGATCCAGCCGGCATGGACAGCCGAACGACTGAACCCGGACGGGTTTCACGCCCTGGCGGCGCCGGGACGTTTCCTGTTCGCCTGGCCGCGCCGCGCCGAAGACGCCCTCTGGACGATGGAAGAGGCGTTGCGCTCGGGGCTTGTCCCGCTGGTGATCGCCGACCTTCAGGCCCCGCCGCCGCTCACGCCCGTTCGCCGATTGCAACTGGCGGCCGAAGCCGGAAGCAAGGCGGGCGGGCCGCCGCTCGGCCTTCTTCTTGTGCCGGGCGACGGGGGGGCGGCCGGCGTCGAAAGCCGCTGGCACATGACCCCGGCCCATACGGCCGAGGCGACCGCATGGCGGCTCGAGCGTCGCCGCGCACGCCTCGACCCGCCCGGCACCTGGCTGGTGCGCCGCGAGCGCCAGCGGTTTCGGGCGCAGCGCCTGGCGGCCCCGGCCGAGACACCGCCCGCCGCCCCTTCGCCGGCTCCCGTCCCCGGCTAGGCCGCGTGTCCCGCCCTGCCGCGCCGTCGCACGTCACAAATCCGCTCACGGACACGAAAACGTCATTCGATGTCGAAAGATGGCGCGCACCTGCCGCCAGAACTGCCAGCCTTGCACCGGCGCCGACCGGACACCCGGGCTGCGCGCCCTCGTGCCGACTGTCACCCCGGAAGCGGTCCCCATGCGCCTTCTCATCTCTTTCGCGGCCCTCTTCCTTTCGGTGGTCTTCCTGCAACTCGGCTCGGGCGGCGTGGCGCCGCTCGACGCCATTTCGGGCCTTGCGCTCGACTTCACCCGCGCCGAGGTCGGTCTTCTCGGCTCGGCCCATTTCCTTGGATTCTTCGTCGGTTGCTGGTGGGCCCCCCGGGTCATGGGCACCGTCGGGCATTCGCGCGCCTTTGCCTCGTTCACGGCACTCGGCACGATCGGCATCCTTTCGCACATGATCCTTGTCGACCCGGTCGCCTGGATGGTGATGCGCGTCATGAGCGGCATGTGCATCGCCGGCTCGTACACCGTGGTCGAGGCCTGGCTCCAGGGGAAGGTGACGAACGATGTCCGCGGACGGACCATGGGCATCTATCGTGTCGTCGACATCGCCGGATCGCTTGGCGCACAGCTCCTGATCGCCGTGCTCTCGCCGGCCCATTACGTCTCCTACAACCTTCTGGCGCTTCTTTGCACCGCCGCGCTTCTGCCGATCGCCCTGACGCGCGCAAGCCCGCCGGCCACTTCGGCCGCGCCCCGGCTCGACCCGCGCCTGGCCTGGGCGCGCTCGCCGCTGGCCACGGTGGGGGTGCTGACTTCGGGGCTGACGACCGCCTCGTTTCGCATGGTGGGTCCGGTTTTCGGGCTCGACGTCGGCCTTCGGCAGGACCAGATCGCCTATTTCCTGGCAGCCTTCGTGCTTGGCGGCGCGCTGGCCCAGCTGCCGGTCGGCTGGGTCGCCGACAAGTGTGACCGCCGCGCCGTCCTCGTGGGTCTTTCGGTCGCCGCCATCGCGGCCTGCGCAACGACGGTCGCCCTTTCGGGGCGCGGCGACGGAGCGGTCATGCTGGCGGCCGGGATCTTCGGTTTCTCCACCTTCCCCATCTATTCGGTCGCCGCCGCGCATGCGCATGACTTCGCCAGCGCCGACGAGAGGGTCGAGCTCTCGGCCGCCCTTCTATTCGTCTACGCCGTCGGCGCCATTGCCGCGCCGACCGTCGCCGCGCGCCTGATCGACGCGTGGGGCCCATCGGCCATGTTCTGGATGATCTCGGTCGCCCATCTGGGGCTCATCATCTTCTCGGCAGTGCGGGCGGCGGTGCGCCCCTCTCCGGGGCCGCGCACCCGCTATGTCTATGCGCCGCGCACGTCACCGCTCATCGGGCGGCTCATGAAACGTCTTCGCACCAACGGCCGGCCGGAAGACCGGCCCTAGAACCCGGCCGGGCGTTGCGCTAAAGGGGGGCGACGCCCCGCCGGGCGCCGCTTCATCAGGACAGACAGGGCCATGGCACGCACGCTCATCACCTCGGCAATTCCCTATATCAACGGGATCAAGCACCTCGGGAACCTTGTCGGCAGCCAGCTTCCGGCCGACCTTTACGCGCGCTACCTTCGCGCCCGTGGCGATGACGTGATGTTCATCTGTGCCACCGACGAGCACGGGACACCGGCCGAGCTTGCCGCGGCCAAGGCCGGCAAGCCCGTCGCCGAATACTGCGCCGAGATGCACGAGGTGCAGGCAGAGCTCGGCCGCGGTTTCCGCCTTTCCTTCGACCATTTCGGCCGGTCGTCCTCGGCCCGGAACCATCAGCTGACCCAGCATTTCGCCGTGCGCCTGTGGGAACGCGGCTACATCGAGGAACGCACCGAGCGGCAGATGTATTCGCGCGCCGACAATCGCTTTCTGCCCGACCGCTACATCGAAGGCACCTGTCCGAACTGCGGCTACGAGAAGGCCCGCGGGGATCAGTGCGAGAACTGCACGAAACAGCTCGACCCGACCGATCTCATCAACCCGCGCTCGGCCATTTCGGGCTCGACCGATCTCGAACTGCGCGAGACCAAGCACCTCTACCTTCTGCAATCGAAGCTTCGCGACGAGCTTGACCGCTGGATCGATTCGAAGACCGACTGGCCGGTGCTGACGACCTCGATCGCGAAGAAGTGGCTGCACGAGGGCGAGGGGCTGAAGGATCGCGGCATCACGCGCGACCTTGGCTGGGGGGTGCCCGTGCAGTTCCCGGGCGCGCCCTGGTCGGGCATGGAAGGCAAGGTCTTCTACGTCTGGTTCGACGCGCCCATCGAATACATCGCCTGCACCGCGGAATGGGCCGACTTCCACGGCCTGGAAGAGCACGAATGGCGGCGCTGGTGGCGTTTGGACGAAGGGGCCGAGGATGTGCGCTACGTCCAGTTCATGGGCAAGGACAACGTCCCGTTCCACACCATCAGCTTCCCGGCGACCATCATCGGTTCGGGCGAGCCGTGGAAGCTGGTCGACTACATCAAGTCGTTCAACTACCTCAACTACGACGGCGGTCAGTTCTCGACCAGCCAGGGGCGCGGCGTCTTCATGGACCAGGCGCTCGAGATCCTGCCGGCGGACTACTGGCGCTGGTGGCTTCTGAGCCATGCCCCCGAGAACTCGGACAGCGAATTCACCTGGGAGAATTTCCAGACGAGCGTGAACAAGGACCTTGCCGATGTCCTTGGCAATTTCGTCAGTCGCGTGACCAAGTTCTGCCGTGCGCGTTTCGGCGAGGTCGTGCCGGCCGGCGGCGAGTGGGGGGACACCGAGCGCGCGCTCGTCGCCGAGGTCGAACGCCGCGTCCGTCAGTATGAGGCGCACATGGACGCCATCGAGATCCGCAAGGCCGCGGCCGAATTGCGCGCCATCTGGGTGGCCGGGAACGAATACCTCCAGACGGCGGCGCCATGGGCCGTCTTCAAGACCGACCCCGACCGCGCCGCCGCCATCATCCGCCTGGCGCTCAACCTCGTGCGGCTCCATGCGATCCTGTCCGAGCCCTTTATCCCGGATGGCGCGGGCGCGCTGTTCACGGCCCTCAAGACCGACGCGAAGGCCTGGCCCGGCGACATTGCCGAAGCGCTCGGCGCGTTGCCCCCGGGACACGCCTTCGAAGTGCCGGATGTGCTCTATCGGAAGATCACCGACGAAGAGCGCGCCGCCTGGCAGGAGCGCTACGCCGGCAAACGCTGACTTTCCCGGCCGGCCGCTGCCGGCGCTTGCCAAGGCCGTTCGGCTGAGGCAAGCCCTTTCCGGGGCCCGCGTGGTGGAATGGTAGACACAGAGGACTTAAAATCCTCAGGCCGAAAGGCCGTGCGAGTTCGAGTCTCGCCGCGGGCACCAGGGCACCGCGCGGCCGCCAGGCTTCCGGGCCGCCCAGGGGGCGCGAGGGATCGGCGCAAGGTGCGTTGACGCGGCATCAGGCCATCGATGGCCGCGGCGCGCCCACCGCCGCGCCGGCACCCGCGCCAGCTGCAAGTTCCCGGGACAGATCAAGGACCGCGTCCACCCACGCCTCGGGCTCGAGCGCCAGCGCCCGGCCTGCCGCCAGCGCACGGGAGGCCAGACGGTCTGCAAGGGCCGTGTCGACCCGAAGCCGTCGCATTGCCCGGGCAAGGGCCGCCACGTCGCCCGACGGAAAGCCGAGGCCCGCCCCGTTCGCGATCACGTCGGACGCCACCAGGGCGCTGTCGGAGACGATTACCGGCATCCCGGCCAGGAGGGCCTCGGCGATGACCAGGCCGAAGGGCTCGGGCCCGCGGCTCGGCATGACAAGGGCGCGCGCCCCCCGCGCGATCCGGGCGATCCCCTCCGGATCCTGCCAGCCGTGAAAGCGGTGGTCGGGATACATGCGGGCCAGGCTTGCGGCCTCGGCGCCCGCACCGACAAGCGCGCAGGGCACGCCGGCCCGCCTGCCCGCTTCGCAGAAGTCCCGGGCGCCCTTCAGGGGGTGCATGTCACCGACGAAGAGAAACGGCGCATCCGCCGCCGGCGCCCACGTCCCCGGCGTCGTCAGCGGCCGGGCGGTGTTGGCGATCGCCCGGACCCGCGCCCCGGAAATAGCCGGGCGAAGGCGCGCGTCCATCGCGGCGTTCGGCAGGACGACGGTGGCCTTGCGCAAGAGCCGCCGGCGCGCGCCGCGCATGGCCAGATGGCGCAGCACCCGCCAGGCCTTCTCCGCTCTGCCGCGCTTGTCGCAGTTGCGCATGAGGCACGCCGCACCAAGCGGCACGAGGTTGCAGATCTTCTCGTGCCGATAGTCGAAGAAGGCGCCGTTCGGGCACGCCAGGAAGTAGTCATGCGCCTGCACGATCACGCGCGCGGCGACAGGCCCGAGCGCCGCCATGACCGAGGGCGAGAATGTCTGCATGAAGCCGTGCAGATGGTAGATCGTCCGCGGCGTGTCATGCGCCGCGATCCATCGCGAAAGCGCGCGCGACGCCTCGCGGTTCCAGATGCCGTCGACGGCGACGCGAAGCCGTGGACGGTCGCGAAGCCGCGACAGGCCCAGCGCGACTGTCTCGACGCCCGGGATCCGCTCGCCGCCGTCGTCGCCCGCGAACACCGTCACGCCGACGCCGCGCGCGGCCATGGCCCGGGCCTCGTCCATTGCCACGCGGGCCGCGCCGCCACGAACCCGGGCAAGATCGGTCAGGATGACCATTCGCGGAAGCGTCATGGCTCAAGATCCAGAATGCGGCCCGGCGCAAGACGCCGGCGGGCAAGATCGGCCATGGCCAGAAGGTTCCCGCGCAACCGGCCGCGGCGGTCCACCCAGGGCTCGGGCGCGACCGAGCGGACAAGGTTCGCGGCGATGTTTCCCCCCATCAGCCGCGCCGCGCGCAACCACGCCAGCGTCCCTTTCCGGGCCAGGTAACAGGGGTTCGCAATCTGCGCATAGCCCAGCCGGACGCCCGGCGACCGACCGATCTTCACGCCAAGATGGACGCCGCGAAGCGCATCCGTCCACACCACGCGGCCGTGGCTGGCCATGCGGCGCGAGAAGTCGACATCCTCGAGCCAGCCATAAAGCGGCAGCGCCTCGTCGAACCGGGGCCCGCCGGGGGGCGGGACGCGCACCACCATGTTGCAGCCGTAGGCATCGGGCACGTCGGCAAGAATGCCCTCGGGCGGCGGCGCGCGCGACAGAAGGGCCGTTGCCGCTGCATGCCCGATGCCGGGTCCCTTGATACCGTCGGCCAGCACCCTGCCCGTGGCGACAACGACGTCCGGGTAGAGGGAAAAGAGCCGCTCGGCCACCTCGAGGAAGTCGGTGGCCGGCACGAAATCGTCGTCCAGAAAGGCGACGATGTCACCCGGCGCGAGGCTTTCGAGGATGGCGTTGCGCTGTCGGGTCAGGCCGGGGCCGGCGGCAAGGCGCTCGATCCCCACGCCCCCCACCTCGGTCAGGCCGGCCGGCAGATCCCGGGGCGCCGGCGTCGAGACGAGGATGCGGTCGGGCCGGCACGACTGATGCTCGAGCCCGCGGAGCGTGTGCCCAAGCACCGCCGCCCGGCCGGCCGACGCGATACCCACGACCAGCGTCACGACCGCGCCCGCCCGGCAGCGAATGGCCGACGTGACAGGGCCCGCCGGCCGACGCTATACATTCCGACCGGCCGATCGTATCCTCGGCCGGGAAAAGGCACCCCATCACGGTTGGGGATCGGGCAGATGCAGGAAACA
>RFGD01000173.1 GCA_003696705.1 Alphaproteobacteria bacterium
CTCGCGGATCGCGGAAAGATAGGCATCGGCACCCTGGAAATATTTCACATCGGTCAGCACGGAAAGGCAGGCAGCACCCCCGGCTTCATAGGACCTGGCGATGGCCACCGGATCGAAATCCGGGCGGATGACGCCCTTCGACGGGCTTGCCTTCTTGACCTCGGCGATGACGGCGTTTTCTCCGGCCTCGATGCGGCGGATCAGCTGATCCGCGAAATCCAGCGGCTGCCTTCCGGCCGCGCGCTCCAGAAGTTCGGCCTCGGGGGTTCTGGCCCTGCATTCGGCCACCCAGCCACGCTTGTATGCGGCGATCTCGTTCAGAATCGAGTTCATCGGAACGAACCGCAGAGTACGCGAAGTTTCGCAGAGTAAAGGCAGGAAAAGAACATCATGATGTGTACTCCGGTAGACATTACAGATTGTGAACCATGCGCTTGATGCCGTGCTTGAGCGATTGAACCTTGAAATTGATCAGCAGGCCGATCTGTTTGTTGGCCAGTTTCAGGTAGGTTAGAAGTTGCGCCTGATGAATGGGCATCAAGGCATCGACCGCCTTGATTTCAACAATGAGCCGGTTTTCCACAAGCAGGTCAATGCGAAACCCCTCATCAATTTCCAATCCATCGTAAACGATCGGAATCGAAACCTGCCTGGCAACGGCAACCCCCTGTTTGCCAAGCTCGTAGGCCAGGCAGTGCTCATACGCCGATTCCAGCAGTCCGGGACCCAGTGCCGAGTGTACCCGGTATGCAGCATCGAGGACCCGCTGACTCAATTGATTCAACTCTGCGGAACTCCGCGTCCTCTGCGGTGAATCCATCATGTCGACTGGGTGAAGCGCACAAGCTCGTCAAGCCTGGATCGGGCACGACCGGAATCGATGGCCTCGGCGGCGAGTTTCAGACCCTCCGGGATCCCGGGGACCTTGCCGGCCACCCACAGCGCGGCGGCGGCATTGAGCAATACGATATCGCGTCCAGTGCCATGCTGGCCGGCCAGGATATGCCGGATGATCGCGGCATTGGTCGCTGAATCATCGCCGGCCAGCGCCTCCGGCGTTGCATAAGGAAGGCCGAAAGCGGCCGGTTCGATCTCGAAGCGCTGCAGCGGGGCGTCGCCCTCGACGAGGATCGCGTCGGTGATGGTTGTCGTCGTGATCTCGTCCAAGCCGTCGCGGCCGTGCACGACCAGCGCACGCCGACATCCAAGCTCGCGCAGAGCGCCGGCGACGAGCTCCAGCCGGTCGGCGGCATAGACGCCCAGCACCTGATATTCGGCGCCGGCCGGGTTCGTCAGCGGCCCGAGCAGGTTGAACACGGTGCGCACGCCCAGCTCGCGGCGCACGGGTCCGGCATGCTTCATCGCCGGATGCAGTTTCTGCGCGAACAGAAAGCCGATGCCGATCTCGTCGATGCAGCGGGCGACCTGCTCTGGCGCGAGATCGAGGTTCACGCCCAGCGCCTCGAGCACGTCGGCCGCGCCCGATTTCGACGACATCGCGCGGTTGCCATGCTTGGCGACGGGCACGCCGGCCGCGGCGACGACGAAGGATACGGTCGTCGAGATATTGAAGGTCTTCGCGCCGTCGCCGCCGGTGCCGCAGGTGTCGATCAGGCCGGTGGA
>RFGD01000174.1 GCA_003696705.1 Alphaproteobacteria bacterium
CGCCGTCCAGACCCGCAACATCGCCGCCTCGCCCGCCGGCGTGCCGACGGCGCGAAGAGGATTGAGCCGCCCGTCGGTCCAGGCAAGCCGGAAACCCCGTGGGGGCTTCATCGGCGCGATGCGCGGCGACCGCTCGGCGGCGGACGTGCGCGGCCGGGCCGCGGCCGGTTTCGCGGCCGGTTTCGCGGCCGCCACCCGGGCCGGCTTCCTGGCTTCGGACACCGGACAGCGGATCACGGTCGTGCGCGTGCTCTTCTTCACGCGAAGCCGGGTTCCCGCCGCGTATCCGGCGCAAAGCCGTTCGACATCGGCGCGCCGCAGCGTCAGCGCCGCCGGCGCGCCCCCGCGCTTCGAGATCGGCGCCGCGGACCCCGGGGCATTCGAGGCCTTGGCCGTTCCGCCCGCCGGCGCCGGCGACTTCCGGGACCCGCCGATATAGGCGGCGACACAGCGAAGTCGCGCCGAAGTTCCCGGGACGACGCGAAGTTCGCCCGGCGTCGCGCCCTTGCAGATGCGCCGCGCGCGGCTGGTCGAGATGCGGATGGGCCCCGTGTTTCCGGGCGGCGAACTGGCCGCCGTGCGCGCCCCGCCAAGGGCGCGGCTGCCCGCGCCGCCTGCCTGTTTCCTGCCCGAAGGCGCGGCGGCAGGTGCGGGCGCCGACCTGGTCGGCGCGGCCCGCGCGATACTCGGCGCGAGGCCGCAAAGCACCTGTCCGTCACGGGTGACGCGCGGGATCCACACCGTGCGCGCCCCCACGCCGGCGCGGACGAACGCGCAACCCTGGCTGTCGATATACTGCCGTCCGGCATATCCCGGCGGCGGCAGTTCGGCCGGGCCGTCCACCTGATCGAGGCGTTTGGCGACGGCCCGATCGGCGGTCGCCCCCATGCAGGCAGCCGCCGCTGCCAATGCGATCATGATCTTGCGACAAAGCTGCATGAAGGCCCCATATTGTTGGGCGGATCATGCAGAATTCGCGCGAATCAGTAAAGAGGAAATACTCTATCTAGTGCCATACATGCGGTCACCCGCATCTCCTAGCCCTGGCACGATATATCCATGTTCGTTCAGCCCCTCGTCCACAGCCGCCGTGACGATGGGCACGTCCGGATGGGCGCTGCGCATGCGCTCGATGCCTTCGGGGGCGGCCAGAAGGCACAGGAAACGGATGTTCCGGGCCCCTGCCTCCTTCAGCAGTTCGATGGCCTTGGCCGCCGAATTGCCGGTGGCAAGCATCGGATCGACAACGATGACAAGCCGTTCGCCAAGCTCGGGCGGCACCTTGAAGTAGTATTGCACGGGCTCGAGCGTTTCCTCGTCGCGGTAAAGCCCGATGAAGCCGACCCGGGCCGAGGGGATAAGCTCGAGCACACCGTCGAGAAGCCCGTTTCCGGCCCGCAGGATGGACACCAGCGCCATCTTCTTGCCGGCGATCACGGGGGCGTCCATCTCGCGAAGCGGCGTGTGGATGTGGCGCGTCGCCATCGGCATGTCGTCCGTGACCTCGTAGGCCAGAAGAAGGCTGATCTCTCTCAGAAGCTGGCGAAACAGCGCCGTCGGGGTCGAGCGTTCTCGCATCAGTGTCAGCTTGTGCTGGACCAGGGGGTGGCGGACGATGGTCACATGGTCTTGCATTACTGGCGCTCCAGTCGGTCAAGGACGGCCTTTCGGGTTTCCGGCGTGCAGAATGCGGCTTCTGCCGCCGTTCTGGCAAGGTCCATGAAATCGGCCTCGGTCCAGCCGAAGGCCGCGGCAAGCCGCTCGTATTCCCGCGTCATGTCGGTGCCGAAGAAGGGCGGGTCATCGGTCGAGATGGTGACCTTGACGCCGGCCTCGCGCAACGCGCGGATCGGGTGAAGCGACCAGTCGGGGTAAAGGCCAAGGGCGATGTTCGAACCCGGACAGACTTCAAGCACGACGCCTTCGGCGGCCAGCCGTTCGACCAGCGCCGGATCCTCGGCCGCGCGCACACCATGGCCGATGCGCTCGACCCCGATGTCGTCCAGCGCCTCGCGCACACTCTCGGGGCCGCCCCATTCGCCCGCATGGGCCGTGATCCGCAACCCCGCCTCTCGGGCCAGATCGAAGGACCAGCGGAAATCCCCCAGGTGGCCCTTCTTCTCGTCCCCGCCGATGCCATAGCCGACCAGCCAGTCGCCCGCCGTTTCGGCCGCGCAAAGCGCCGTCCGCCGGGCCTGGTCGGGGCCGAAATGGCGTACCGCGGTCACGATGCCGCGCATCACGATGCCGTCCCTTCGTTCGGCTTCGTCAGCGGCCTCGCGGATGGCGGCGAGGTATTCGGTCCAGGCCCCCACGTCGCCGCCACCGCAGAAATCCGGCGACAGGAACGCCTCGGTATAGACGACCCCATGGGACGCGCTTTCGGCCAGCACCGCCCGCGTCAGGGCATGATAATCCTCTGGCGTCTTCAGGACCGACGTGGCCGCCTCGTAGACCTCCAGGAACTGCCAGAAATCCCGGAACCGATAGCGGCCGTCGGCGGTGAAGATGCCGCGAAGGTCGACGCCCTTTCGCGCCGCAAGATCGCGGATGAAGGCCGGCGGGGCGGCCCCTTCGATGTGCAGGTGAAGTTCGACTTTGGGAAGATCGCGCATGGGTCAGAGAAAGCTCCGTCCGGGGCCCCGTGGCGGGATGCCGAGATGGGTCGCCACCGAAGCCGCGACATCGGCGAACCGGCGCAGACCGATGGCACGCGTCCCGACGCCGGCGCCGAGGACCGGCACGCGCTCGCGGGTGTGGTCGGTGCCGCGAAAGGTCGGGTCGTTGCCGTGATCGGCCGTGATGATCGCCAGGTCCCCGGGCCGCAGCCGGGCAAGGAATTCGGGCAGGCGCGCATCGAATGCCTCGAGCGCACGGGCATAGCCCGCGACGTCGCGCCGATGACCGTATTGCGAGTCGAACTCGACGAAATTGGCGAAGGTCAGCGAGGCCGGGCCAGCCTCGGCGGCCAGAGCGACAAGATCGTCGAAGAGGCCATCGTCGCCCTTGCCCTTGCGCACGTCGTCGATGCCCCGACCCGAGAAGATGTCCCAGATCTTGCCGACGGCGTGCACCGTCCCGCCGGCGTCCTGCACCCAGTCGCAAAGCGTCGGACTGGGCGGCGAAATTGCCCAGTCGCGACGGTTGTGCGTTCGCTGCGGATGATCGCAGTCGCCGACGAAGGGACGCGCAATCACGCGGCCGACCCGCATGGCGTGAAGCCGGGGCGCCAGCGCCTCGCACAGCCGATAGAGGCGTTCCAGGCCGAAATGCTCTTCGTGGGCCGCGATCTGGAAGACACTGTCGGCCGAGGTATAGCAGATCGGCCAGCCGGTGCGCAGATGCTCGGCGCAAAGCTCCTCGATGATCGCGGTTCCGGATGCGTGCTTGTTGCCGAGGATCCCCTCGGTGCCGGCCAGCCGGCAGACCTCGGCGACAAGATCGTCGGGGAAGGCGGGCTC
>RFGD01000175.1 GCA_003696705.1 Alphaproteobacteria bacterium
CGCTTCGTGATGAACCGCGCACCGAAATTCACGGACCTCTCGGGCCGGTCTCGGGTCAAGCGCATGGCCGAAAGCCTCGACATCAAGATCGAGGTGCAGCTGCCCGACGGCGGCAAGCAGGTCGTCCAGGCCGGCGACCACGGGCTGCCGCTTGCCGAAACGGCGGCGAAGAACCCGCTTCGCAAGGAAATTCGAAAGCTGGCCGAGTCGCTTTACGAGCTTGGCAAGAGCCAGGCCGAAGCGTCGGCCTGAGCGCGGGAGGGTCAAGCATGTTTGCACGCTACAAGAAGGGCAACGGCGCCAAGGCCCGGCCGGCCGCCGAACCGAAGGCAGATGCGGCCCCGGCCGCGCCGGCGGCAGCCGCCGCACCGGCGGCGTCACCGAAGCCGGCCGCCGGCTTCCGGCGGCCCACACCGGCCAAGGCGGCAGTCAAGGCGGCCCCGGTGGACCGCGAACGCAAGCGGCGCGAGAAGCTGGCCGAGGTGCGCATCGAGATGCACCGCCGCCTTCTCGACTCGCTGAACCTGTCGGCGCTCGAACACGCGACCGAGCAGGAACTCAAGCAGGAGATTGCCGCCATCTGTTCAGACGGGCTGAACGAGCTCGGCATGGTCCTGACGAAGGAAGAGCGGCAGAACCTGCACCAGGACCTTTACGACGAGGTCATGGGCCTTGGCCCGCTCGAACCGCTTCTGAAGGACGACACGGTCAACGACATCCTTGTCAACGGCCCCCACCAGGTCTTCGTCGAACGCGCCGGCAAGCTCGAGCTTACCGACGTGCAGTTCAAGGACGAACGCCACCTTCTTCGGATCATCGACAAGATCGTGTCCGCGGTCGGCCGGCGGGTCGACGAGTCGAACCCGTACGTGGACGCCCGCCTGAAGGACGGCTCGCGCTTCAACGCGATGATCCCGCCGATCGCCGTCGACGGAAGCCTGGTGTCGATCCGGAAGTTCAAGAAGGAAAAGCTGAGCGTCGATGATCTCATCCGCTTCGGGGCCTTCACCGAGGAAATGGCCGCCTACCTGCAGGCGGCAGTGGCGACGCGGCTCAACATCATCGTCTCGGGCGGCACGGGCTCGGGCAAGACGACCACGCTGAACGCGCTTTCGTCGTTCATCGACGACAGCGAACGCATCCTCACCATCGAGGACACGGCCGAACTCCAGCTTCAGCAGACCCACGTCGGCCGCATGGAAAGCCGCCCGCCGAACGTCGAGGGCAAGGGCGCCGTCACCCAGCGCGACTGTCTGCGCAACGCTCTTCGGATGCGTCCCGACCGCATCATCGTCGGCGAGACCCGCGGCGAGGAAGTCATCGACATGCTTCAGGCCATGAACACCGGCCACGACGGCTCGATGACGACGATCCACGCCAACTCGGCGCGCGACGGCGTCTCGCGGCTCGAGAACATGGTCGCCATGGCCGGCATCGAAATGCCGCTCAAGGCGGTCCGCGCCCAGATCGCCTCGGCCGTGAACCTGATCGTTCAGGCCAGCCGGCTTCAGGACGGCTCGCGGCGCATGGTCTCGATCACCGAGATCACCGGCATGGAAGGCGAGGTCATCTCGATGCAAGAGGTGTTCCGCTACCAGCGCCTGGGCCTGACGCCCGACGGCAAGATCCTCGGCCGGTTCACCGCCACCGGCGTTCGCTCGCACTACGCCGAGCGCTTCAAGCAATGGGGCTACGACCTGCCCCCGTCCATCTACGAACCCGCGAAGGATTGATGCCATGGTCCTGAGTATCGAACCGATCATCTATGGCGCCATCTTCGTCGGCGTCCTCCTGCTTGTCGAAGGCATCTACCTGACGGTCTTCGGCAAGTCGATCAGCATGAACCGGCGGGTCAACCGCCGACTCGAGATGCTCGAGAAGGGCGCGGGCCGCGAGGAAGTGCTCGAGCAGCTGCGCAAGGAGATGAGCCAGCACCTCAACTCCTCGTCGATCCCGCTCTATTCGATCATCGCCGACAAGGCCCAGAAGGGGAACATCGCCTTCTCGCCGAAGGCGCTTGTCGCCGTCATGGGCATCCTGTCGGTGGTCTGCTTCGTGCTTCTCAGCGTCGGCACCGAAGCCGGGCTTCCCATCCGCATCATCGTCTCGGTGGCGATGGGCGTCGGCGCCGTCTATGTCTGGGTCAACAACAAGGCGAAGAAGCGGCTTGCCCTGATCGAAGAGCAGCTTCCGGACGCCATCGAGCTCATGGTCCGCTCGCTGCGCGTCGGCCATCCCTTCTCGGCCGCCATCGGCATCGTGGCAAAGGAAGTGCCGGACCCGCTTGGTTCCGAATTCGGCATCATCGCCGACGAGGCCGCCTATGGCGGCGACGTGAGCGAGTCGCTCAAGGCCCTTGCCGAGCGCATGGACATGCAGGACCTCAGGTTCCTGGCGGTCGCCGTGTCGATCCAGCAGAAGTCGGGCGGCAACCTGGCCGAAATCCTCGAAGGGCTTTCGAAGGTCATTCGCGCGCGCTTCAAGCTTTTCCGCCGCGTCAAGGCGATCACGGCCGAAGCCAAGTGGTCGGGGATGTTCCTGTCGGTCTTCCCGCTGATCGCGCTGGTCGCGATCAACGTGCTCCAGCCCAACTACTATGACAAGGTCAAGGACACGGCCGCCTTCATCCCGGCGGCGCTTGTCGTCGCGGTATTTCTGACAGTGAACGTCATCTTCATGAAGATGATGGTCAACATCAAGGTCTGAGAGGGGAAGCGACATGCAGGCCATCAACGACTTTCTGGTCGGCATCCTGGGGCCCGACGGACCGCTGCTTGCGGCCGCCGGTCTGGGTGTCCTTCTCATGCTCCTGGCGCTGCCGGCGCTCCTGAAGAAGCGCGAGGATCCGCTCGAGAAGCTGAAGCGCGCAGCCGCCGACCCCGCCGCCGCCTCGAACGAGAACGAGGCCCGCAAGGGAAAGCTGCGCAACGACAGCTCGCGCGTGAAGCTCGACAAGTATGCGAACTTCCTCGAACCGCAGGACGAGGAAGAGCTCTCCGCCCTTCGCCTCAAGCTCATGCAGGCCGGCTATCGGCAGAAATCGGCGGTCCAGGTCTTCTATCTGGCTCAGCTTGTCCTTGGGCTCGGGGGGATGGCGCTTGGCGGGATCTACCTTCTGACGATGCTCATTGCGGGCAAGCCCCTGTCGACAACGACGATGGCGCTTGCCATCACGCTGCCGGGCGGGGCCGGCTACTATCTGCCGAAGTGGTGGGTCGAACGCCGCCGCCAATCGCGCCAGCAGGACATCGAACAGGGCTTTCCGGATTCGCTCGACCTTCTTCTGGTCTGCGTCGAGGCGGGCCAGTCGCTCGACCAGGCGATCCTGCGCGTCTCGGACGAGATGCGGGCGGGCTTCCCGGTCCTGGCCGAGGAATACGAGATCGTCGCCCAGGAGATGAAGGCGGGCAAGGACAAGACAAGCGTCCTGCGCGACTTTGCCGATCGAAGCGGGATCACCGATGTCGCATCCTTCGTGACCGTGCTCATCCAGTCGACAAGCTTCGGCACCTCCATCGCCGACGCGCTGCGGGTCTACTCGGACGAGATGCGTGACAAGCGCGTCATGCGCGCCGAGGCGAAGGCCAACGTGTTGCCGACAAAACTCACCCTGGGCACGATGATGTTCACGGTGCCGCCTTTGCTGATCATCCTGATCGGACCCTCGGTATATGACATCTATGTCAACCTCCTTGGCGGAGGCGGTGGCGGAGGTCTTTTCGGCGGCGGCTAGGAACGGATGACGGCAAAACGCGCCGGTACAATCGCGGGAAATCTCGGGCTTGTCCTTGCCCTTCTGGCCGCCTGTCAGTCGACGGGCGGCCTTGGCAATGATCGCCGTGGCCCGCCGCCCCCGCCGGGCACGCCCCATGTGACGACGCCCGTGCCGCAGAAGATCGTCGGCCATCGGCTGATGGCGGCCGGCGAATACGAACTTGCCCTGCGCGCCTATTATCGCGCCGCGGCCGAGGAAGGGATGACGCCCGAGATCCTCGCCTCGATCGGATCGGCGAACATGATGCTCGGCCGTCTTGGCCAGGCCGAACGTGTCCTGCGCCGGGCGACGGAACTTGACCCCAAGTCGGTGGCCGCCTGGAACAACCTTGGCGTGGTCCTTCTCGAGAAGGGCGAAGTTGCCGAGGCCCGGCGCGTGTTCCAGCTCGCCTTCGCGCTCGACCGTGGCAGATCAGCCGAAATCCGCGAAAACCTGCGCTTGGCTATCGCAAAATTGCGCAATTCTTCCTATGATGCGGCGGACAACAACAACCAATACGGTCTGTCGGAGCACGAGGACGGGCAATATCTTGTGCTGACGCGGACCGGAAACGGGACCGAGCAGTAAGAAGGACGCACCCAAATGCGCCACGCCAGATTCGCCCTGTGTCTTGCCGGGACGCTCGGGCTTGCTGCCTGCCAGCAACCGACGGGGGCCGAGGTGGACAAGGCCCTCGACGACGTCAACGTCATCGATGCCACGAACCTCAACGACATCATGCTGACCGTCGCCGATCCGGAAGAAGCGGTGCAGTATTTCACACGGGCATCGGCAAAGAAGCCCGACCGCATCGACCTGAAGCGGGGGCTGGCCAAGTCGCTGGTGCGGGCCAAGCGCCCGTCCGATGCGGCCAAGGTGTGGGCGATGGTCGCCACCTCGGCAGAGGCGACCAACGAGGACAAGGTCGCCTATGCCGACGCGCTCATCCGCGACGGCCAGTGGGACGAGGCCGCGAAGGTCCTGGAA
>RFGD01000176.1 GCA_003696705.1 Alphaproteobacteria bacterium
CGGGTCGCCTCAGCCCGTTTCCGGCAGTTCGGCCACCAGCGCCGCGAAGGACGCGCCGTGCATGTCACGGTCCGACAGGCTTCCCTGCACCCAGGGCCGCGGCACGCTGAGCTTGAGGACGTGAATGTCCGGCAGCGTGAAGCGTTTCACCTCGGCCTCGGCACAGCCGAAGAGCCGCGCGACGCGCGACGCCGGAAGCGCCTTCGCAACGCGCAACAGCGCCGCGTCGTCGGCACAGAAGATGTCGATCGTCAGCCAGAACGGCCCGGCGTTCTTCGAACGGACCTTGTCGGCGATCTCTCCGATGGTCATCATCCGACCTCCTCGACCCGAAGCCGGAAGGCTTCCATCGGACTTCCGACCTCCATCACATGGTTGAGCCGAAAGGCAAAGACCTGCCCGCGCGACATGTGCGGCGGAGAGAAGGGAAAGGCAAAGGTGGGCATCTCCTCTTCCTCGGTCAGGGCGAGGTGCAGGAACATCGGGTTCGCCATCACGGCGATCTCGTCGGCAAGCGCGGCCGTCGGCGCCGTGACGATGCCAAGGGCCCCGATCTCGGCGGGGTCCGAGGCGCGCCGCTCGAAGGGGCCGAGGGTCGCGTCGCGCCCGACGAGCCGGATCTCGAAACGCCATTCGTCAGGACCAAGGCCGAGGCGTTCGGCGACCTGGGCGCGCAGACGCCGGTCCAGCCGTTCGGCCCAGGCGCCGGCGCCGTCGACATAGCGCCGGTCGCGCAGAAGCGCGAGGATCACGGTCTGAAAGCCGGCCGGCCCCGCGCCCTCGAGCTTCAGGGTGTATTCGGGCTCTGTCACCCATTCCGAACCTTCGATGCGCACGCGCCGCGCATCGAGCGCGCTGTAGCGCGCGCCCCGCGCGTCAAGATGCCCGCCCGGTTCCCGGAGGATGAAGGGATCGGCGTTCTCATAGAGAAGATGCGCCGCCACCGTTCGCGGGGTGGCGCGCGCGCCTTCGGCCATGGGCTCGATCGTCACGCCCTCGGCGTCGAATTCCAGAAGGATCACGCCCGAGCCGGGCATGGTCGTTGCCAGCGCGCCGCACTCGCCGACCTTGGCGCCGTGCCAGGCCGCGCCCGCATGGCAGCCGCGGGCAAGCGGCAGGGCGGCGATCGTCGCCGTGTCCGTCGTGCGCCCGGCGATGACGACATCGGCCCCCGTCGCAAGTGCCGCCTGAATGGCCTCGGCCCCGGCAAGCGCGACGATATTCGTGCAGGCGCGGACCGTCTCGGCGGAAAGGGGGCCAAGGGGCGGCAAGGGGCGGATGCGTCCCGCGGCCAGGGCCGAAATGACGCGGTCGGGGGGCTGTTGCGTATAGAGGCGGGCGACCCGCAGCCGTTCGCCCCGCTCGGCGGCGATTTCGGCGGTTACCTCGTGAAGCGCGTCCACCATCGCGTCGACGCCACAGGTCCCGGCCGTGCCGATGACCAAGGGACAGCCGGCCCCGGCGCGCGCCGCCAGAAGCTCGGCCCATTCGGCGCGGACGGCGGCCGCCGAGTATTTCCCCGTCCCGGTGCCAAGATAGTGCGGCCCGGAATCGGTCGAGCCGCCGTCTATGGCAATGACGTCGGGCCGTCGCGCCACCCCGCGCGCCAGCGCCTTCCGGTCGAAGCCGAGCCCCAGCGCCCCGGACGGGACGAGGACGCGGCAGAATGCGCCTTCAGTCGCCATCGGTCACCACCTCGGGGGCTTCGCGCCGGCGGATGAGGCCACGCAGGAACATCGGCGCGATGAAGCCCGCCACCGCCGCGATCCAGAGCCCGACGGCGATCGGGGACGAGAAGAGATAGGTCCAGTCCCCGCCCGAGACGACCATCGCGCGGCGCAGGCTTGCCTCCATGTGGCCGCCCAGAAGGATGCCGAGGATGATCGGCACCGTGGGCACGTCCAGCTTGCGAAAGAGCCAGCCGACGACGCCGAAGGCCACCATGAGGATGAGGTCGAACCAGCTCCCGGAGATCGAGTAGATCCCGGCAAACGAAACCATCGTCACCATCGGCAGAAGCACCCCCGCCGGCACCGAAAGGATGCGCACGAACAGCTTCACCATCGGCACGTTCATCACCAGAAGGACGAAATTGGCGATCAGAAGCGCGGCGATGAGGCCCCAGACGACCTCGGGCCGCTCGGTGAAAAGCGTCGGCCCCGGCGTGATGTTGAGCGTCATGAGAAGCGCGAGCAAGACCGCCGTGGTCCCCGACCCGGGCACGCCGAGCGTCAGCATCGGCACGAGCGCGCCCCCGGCGGCGGCATTGTTGCCCGCCTCCGGTGCCGCGACGCCCTTCGGATTGCCGGTGCCGAAGCTGTCACCGTCGCGGGCAATCGCCTTCTCGGCCGTGTAGGCCAGGAAGGACCCGAGCGAGGCGCCGGCCCCCGGCAGCACACCGGCGAAAAAGCCGATCACGGTCGCGCGCAGCATGCTCCACCCGGAATGAAGGATGTCGCGAAACGGCACCGTCACGCGCCCGAGCCGCACACCCACGGCCGAACCGACGCCGTGGCGCTCGATGAAGACGAAGACCTCGGAGACGGCGAACAGGCCGACAATGGCGACCAGAAAATCGATCCCGTCCATGAGGTGCAGATTCCCGCCCGTATAGCGCGGCATCCCCGTCGAGTTGTCGAGCCCGATGGTCGAGATGCCAAGTCCGATGAAGGCCGCCAGCGCCGCCTTGGCCTGATTGCGCGAGGCGAGTCCCCCGAGCGTCGCGAAGGCAAGCGCATAAAGGGCGAAATACTCGGGCGGGCCGAAAAGGAAGGCGACCTCGGCCAGAAGCGGTGCCAGAAGCATGAGCCCGATGGTGGCCAGAAACGCCCCGACGAACGAGGCGACCCCCGAAAGCACCAGCGCATCCCCTGCCCGGCCCTGGCGCGCCATCGGATAGCCGTCGAGCGTCGTCATGAGCGCAGGTTCATCGCCCGGAATGTTGAGAAGGATCGAACTGATGCGCCCGCCATACATCGCCCCGTAGTAGACCGACGTCATGAGGACGAGCGCGGCCGTCGCGTCGAGCCCCATCGTGAAGGCAAGCGGGATCAGGATCGCGACGCCGTTCGAGGGCCCAAGCCCCGGCAACGCGCCGATGATGGTGCCCAGAAAGCAGCCCACCACCGCCAGCATCAGCGTGAACGGCGAGAGCGCCACGGAAAAGCCCAGCGCGAGATTGGAGAGGATGTCCATTTGCCCTGCCCCTCAGAAGAACCCGCGCGGAAAGGGCTGAAGCCCCAGCCCGAGCGCATGGCGGAACACGAGATAGAGCCCCACCGACAAGCCGATGCCCGTCAGAAGCGCCCGCACCGGCCGCGGGTCGATCATCCACGAAAGGATCGCCGCCGCAATCGCCGTGGGCACAAGATAGCCCCAGGGCTGAAGGGCGAGCGCGTACCCCACCAGCACGGCCGTCGCGACGCCGATGCGGGTGAACTCGCGCACGGGCGGCCAGTCGGGTTCCGCATCGGGACGAAGCATGATCGCCAGCCCCGAAAGCGCGGCGCCCGCGCCGACCAGCATCGGGAAGGCCCGCGGCCCGAGCGGGTCCGAGATGAAGCTGGTCTGGATGCCAAGGGCGCCCGCGACATAGGCGAGCGCCCCCAGCGTCACGACCAGACCGAAGATCCGGTCGCTTCGTGTCACTGGATCACCCCGATTTCCTTGGACAGGGCGCGGATCTCCTCGATGTTGCCGCGCACCCAGGTTTCGAAATCGGCGCCGAATTTCGGGAAGGGTGCCAGACCGTTGGCAGCCATCGCCTCGGCCCAGGCATCGGATTCGGCAACCTTCATCAGGCGCTCGACCCACTTGTCATAGGCCGCGTCCGAGATCCCGCCCGGCAGGTAGAAGCCGCGCCAGTTCACGGCCACCACGTCGAAGCCCTGCTCCTTGGCGGTGGGGATGTCCTCGAAGCCCGGCACGCGGTCCTCGTTCAGGACCGCCAGGACACGCACCTTGCCGGCCTTGAGGAAACCGACCACCTCGGACATGTCGCCGGTCATCACCTGCGCGTGGCCGCCGATCACCTGGGTCAGCGCATCCGCGCCCCCGTCGAGCGAGATGTATTTCACCGCGCGGATGTCGTCGAAGCCGCCGCGGCGAAGCGCCATCAGCACCTTGAGGTGATCGAAGCCGCCCGCGGCCGAACCGCCGGCGAAGGTGACCGACGCCGGATCGGCCTTCACCGCCTCGACCATGTCCGAGAGCGACTTCCAGGGCGAATCGGCGGCAACCACCAGAACGCCCGGATCGGCCCCAAGCGAGGCGGGCCAGCGCACCATGTCGGCGTTCATGCCGCCATAGGCGCCCTGGGCAAGGCGCGTTGCCGTGGCCGAGGACGCCGCGACGAACAGATCCTCGTCCGTGTTGCGCTCGGTGACGACATGGGCGAAGGCCAGGCCGCCGCCTGCACCCGCCATGTTCGTGACCTGGATGGGCTCGGGCACGATGCCGAGATCGAACATGATCTTCGAGACCGTGCGACAGGTGAAGTCCCAGCCGCCGCCCGGGTTGGCGGGGGCGATGCACTCGGTCGCGCTGGCCGCGCCCGAAAGCCCGACGGCAAGCGTGAGTGCCGCCGCCACGCGCGTCAATGTCTTCTTCATTCGAGTTCCTCCCTTGGATCCATTTGACCGGCGTCGCCGGGAAGGGGCAACCGCGTCCCCTTGCGGCTCTGAGTATTTACTGAAAACCTGACACGGAACTGTCACCGACGGCGACCAAGCCGTCAGAACCCCGGCACGCATATGCGGTTTCTCCTTGTCGAAGACAATTCCGCCCTTGCCCAATCGATTGCGGAACGCTTGAAGATCGACGGCCATGCCGTTGATATTGCAAGTGATATTGCGTCCGCCGAAGCCTGCCTGTCGGGGGCCGGCTATGATCTTGTCCTTCTCGATCTCATGCTGCCTGACGGCGACGGCCGGACGTTCCTCGACCAGAGGCACAGCCGGCTTGGCGACACGCCGGTGATCGTCCTGACGGCCCGGTCGGAGGTTTCCGATCGCGTCGGTGCGCTCGATCTCGGCGCCGACGACTACCTGACGAAGCCCTTCGACTTCGCCGAGCTCGAGGCGCGCTGTCGTGCGGTCCTCCGCCGGCGCGGGGGCTCGGGGTCCACGGTGCTGCGATGTGGCGACCTGGCCTTCGATCCGGTCGCGGCGGTTGTCACCGTTGCCGGCGAGCCGCGGGCCCTGCGCAACCGGGAACTGCGCCTCCTCGAGGCCTTCATGCGCGCGCGCGGCCGCGTCCTCTCGAAGGATCATCTGCACGACCGCCTGTTCTCGTACGACGACGAGGTTTCCGACAACGCGATCGAGGTCTATGTCGGCCGCCTTCGCCGCCGCATCGCCGGCAGTACCGCACGGATCGAAACCATCCGGGGCGTCGGCTACCGGCTTGACGCGGACGAGCCATGACGCCTCGGGTCCCGTCGCTTCGCCGCCGGCTGATGGTCCAGCTCCTCGGGCTCGCGCTTCTCCTGTCGCTCGGGCTCTACCTTGCCGTGCGGGTGGTCGCCGACCGTGCCGCCGAGGCGACGCAGGACAACATCCTTGGCGCCTCTGCCACCTCGATCGCCGAGGCGCTCAGGGCCGCGGACGACGGGATCCTTGTCGACATTCCCTATTCCGCCCTCGCCATGCTGGGCGAGTTGTCCGACGACCGGGTCTTCTATCGGATCGTCGTCGGCGACGAAACCGTGACCGGATACGAGACCTTGCCCCTGCCGCCGGCCCCGCCACGTCCCGGCGCGCCGATCTACTACACGACCCGCCACCTTGGTGCCGAGGTGCGCGTCGCGGCGACCCTGCGCGGGGTGCCGGTCGAAGGGCGCCCGTCCCGCGTCCTTGTCCTGGTCGCCCAGACACGCGAGGGGCAAGCCGCCATCGCCCGC
>RFGD01000177.1 GCA_003696705.1 Alphaproteobacteria bacterium
GACGTCGAGGAGATTTCGCTTGGCGACTTCGTCCTGACGGGGGGCGAGATCGCGGCCCAGGCGATGATCGACGCGACCGTGCGCCTCTTGCCCGGCGTTCTTGGCAACGCCGCCTCGGCCGAGGACGAAAGCTTTTCCGATGGCCTTCTCGAGCACCCCCAATACACACGCCCCGCCGTATGGGAAGGGCGCGAGATCCCGCCCGTCCTTCTTTCCGGCAACCATGCCGAGATTGCCCGCTGGCGCCGCGAAAGGGCGCTCGAGATCACGCGCGCGCGGCGGCCGGACCTTCTGACCACGGACCGCACCGCGGACGGGGCCGGGGACGGGACCGAGAACGGGGCGGCGGTCGTGCCCGATACCGCGTCCGAGGATGCAGAGGGGGCTTGATCTGCCCCCGCATTGCCCATAAAAGGCGCGGGTCCGGATTCGGCCTGGCCGACCGGACCGCCTGCGTTTGCGCCTTCTTCGGCGCACGGTGCCTCGGCATCGCGACGCGGGACGCAACGGACAAGGAACCACGCCTCCACCTCCGGCGGGCGCCACGGCGAACCCGGAAGAAGACCAGGAGCTCTGGGGCGGCACGAACTCTCTGGGCAAACCAGAGGCAGCACAGGAGTTGATCAGATGGACCTGATCGCACAGCTCGAAGCCGAGCAGATCCAAGCGCTTGGCAAGGACATTCCCGATTTCAAGGCCGGTGACACCGTTCGCGTCGGCTACAAGGTGACCGAGGGCAACCGCACCCGCGTCCAGAACTTCGAGGGCGTCTGCATCAGCCGCAACGGCGGCAACGGCATCGGCGCTTCGTTCACGGTGCGCAAGATCTCGTTCGGTGAAGGCGTCGAGCGGGTCTTCCCGCTCTATTCGACGAACATCGAGAAGATCGAGGTCGTGCGCCGCGGCAAGGTGCGCCGCTCGAAGCTCTATTACCTGCGCTCGCGCCGCGGCAAGTCGGCCCGCATCGCCGAGCAGACCAACTACAAGCCCATGGCGGGCGCCGAAGCGTAAGGAAGCGACCGATGAAAAAGGACCTGCACCCCGATTACCACTTCATCGAGGTCAAGATGACCGACGGCACGGTCTATCGGACGCGCTCGACCTGGGGCAAGGAAGGCGACACGCTTGTCCTCGACATCGACCCGACGGCCCACCCGGCGTGGACCGGCGGGGCCGCGAAGCTGATGGACACCGGCGGCCGCGTCTCGAAGTTCAAGAAGAAATACGAAGGGCTTGGCTTCTGAGCCATCCCGGACGGACAGGATTTCGGGCGCGTTCCATCCGGGGCGCGCCCGTTTTCTTGGCATATATCGGCCACCCGATGCCGGGCCATACTTCCATTTGACTCTGCCACAAGATATAGTCGATCAAGCGCCGACAATGGCAATCGACGAAGGGGCTCGGGCGTGACTCACATCATCGTGTTCGGCAACGAAAAGGGTGGATCGGGCAAGTCGACCACCTGCATGCACGTCGCGACGGCGCTTGCCCGCCTTGGCCATTCGGTCGGCGCGGTGGATCTGGACCTGCGGCAGAAGAGCTTCACCCGCTATGTCGAGAACCGGCAGACCTTCGCCGCGGCCAAGGGCCTGAACCTGCCGACCCCGCGCGTCGCCGAGCTTCCGCAGATCTCGCCCGAGGCGCTGGCGCCGGGCGAGAACATCTACGACCGCCGCCTGGCCGAGGCCGTTGCCAGCCTCGAGAACGTCGTCGACTTCATCGTGATCGACTGCCCGGGCTCGCACACGCGGCTGAGCCAGGTTGCCCATTCGCTTGCCGACACGCTGGTCACGCCGCTCAACGACAGCTTCATCGACTTCGACCTTCTGGCGCGGTTCGACCCCGAGACGGACGAGATCCTGGGGCCGTCGGTTTACGCAGAAATGGTCTGGGGGGCGCGGCAGTTGCGCGCGCAGGCCGGGCTGCCGCCGATCGACTGGGTCGTGGTGCGCAACCGTCTTGGCACCCAGCAGATGCGCAACAAGAAGAAGATCGGCTCGGCGCTCGAGAAGCTCTCGAAGCGGATCGGCTTTCGCCTTGCCAATGGCTTTGCCGAGCGCGTGATCTTCCGGGAGCTGTTCCCGAACGGGATCACCCTCCTCGACCTCAAGGACCTCGGGATCGCCAACCTCAACATGTCGAACATTGCCGCGCGGCAGGAAATTCGTGACCTCATGAAGGCGATGCGCCTACCTGGCGTCACGGTCACCTTCTAGCCGCTCCTGCCGCGACGACCGGGCGGCTCAGCCGCCCGACAGCGTCCGGCGCACCGCATCCTTCCAACCGGCGTAGCGCCGCGCGCGTGTCGCTTCGTCCATCCGCGGTTCAAAGCGCCGCTCGCAGGCCCACATGTCCGCAAATCCCGCCGCGTCGGGATAGACGCCTGCCCGCATGCCGGCCAGCCACGCCGCGCCCAAGGCGGTCGTTTCAAGGACGGCCGGGCGGTCGACCGGCTGACCGAGGATGTCGGCCAGGAACTGCATGGCCCAGTCATTGGCCGTCATGCCGCCATCCACCCTCAGGACACCGTCGGCCGCAGCGGTCCAGTCGGCGCGCATCGCCTCGAGAAGATCGCGGGTCTGGAAGCCGACGCTCTCGAGCGCCGCCCGCGACAGTTCGGCCGGGCCCGACCCGCGGGTGAGGCCGAAGATCGCACCCCGCGCGTCGGGGTCCCAATAGGGCGCCCCGAGGCCGGTGAAGGCGGGCACAAGATAGACGTCCTGATTGGGGTCGGCGCGCAGGGCCAGGGCCTCGGTCTCGGCGGCGCTGGATATGATCCCGAGCCCGTCGCGAAGCCACTGCACGACGGCGCCGGCGACGAAAATCGAGCCTTCGAGGGCATAGGTCGTCTTGCCGTCGATGCGATAGGCAATGGTGCCAAGAAGACGGTTTTGAGACTGGACGAAGGTGTCGCCCGTGTTGAGAAGGGCGAAGCAGCCGGTTCCGTAGGTGGATTTCATCATCCCGGGCTGAAAACAGGCCTGCCCCACGGTCGCGGCCTGCTGGTCGCCGGCAACACCCAGAATGGGCACCGGCGCCCCCAGGATGGAGGCCTCTGCCACGCCGAAATCGTCTGCCGAGTCGCGGACCTCGGGCAGCATGGCCATCGGGATGGACAAGAGAGCGCAGATCTCGGCGTCCCAGACGCCGTCGACGATGTTGAACAGCATCGTCCGCGCCGCGTTGGTGGCATCGGTCCGATGGACGCGTCCCCCCGTCAGCTTCCAGACAAGGAAGCTGTCGACGGTGCCAAACAGAAGGTCGCCCGCTTCGGCCCGGGCGCGCGCGCCGTCGACATTGTCGAGGATCCACTTGAGCTTGGTGGCCGAAAAATAGGGATCGAGAAGAAGACCCGTCCGCGCACGCACAAGCGCCTCGTGCCCGGCCTCGCGGAGGGCATCGCAGAGGGCGGCCGTCCGGCGATCCTGCCAGACGATGGCATTGGCCACCGGCTCTCCCGTGTGGCGGTCCCAGACGACGGTGGTCTCGCGCTGGTTCGTGATTCCGACGCCGGCGAGTGCGCCCGCCTCGAGCCCCGCCGCCTCGAGCGCCATGCGGCAGGTTTCCACGGTCGTTCGCCACAGATCGGCCGGATCGTGTTCGACCCAGCCCGAATTCGGAAAATGCTGCGGGAACTCCAGCTGCCCGCTGCCGACGGCCCGAAGCGACTGGTCGAACACGATCGCGCGTGTCGAAGTTGTTCCCTGATCTATCGCGAGGATGTGGCCCATGTCGTCCCCCTGTTCTTCGACCGGCGTCGCGGTCGTTGCGCTTCCTTTCCTTTTGCCGCCGCCGGGGACCGATTTCCAGCCCCAACCTTGCCACCAGGCGGACCGGGGCCGCGCTACCGGCCCTCGGACTGGTGTTCAGCGCGCAGGAGCTGAAGAAGCTCGGGGGCCAGCATCCTGGCAATCTGCCGATGCGCCGAGGCGCCGGGGAAGTTCGTCGCCGCAGCGGCGTCAAGATCGTCGACGAGACATTCGTCGCCTGCGTCGGGCCCGAGGCCGTCCAGCACATCGACGCGCACGATCTTCCGCCCGGGCCCGGCAAGTCGATCGACCAGTTCGCGGTCAACGAACAGGGGACGCCGGCCCAGCGAAAGCCCGCGAAACTCTTCGGCCACGCGGCCGGTCCGAAGCCAGAACAACAGAACCGGGACCGACACACGCTTGCAAAGAAGCTGCATCCTTCTGACCCAGGTGTCGCGCAGCTCGGCGCGAATGATTGCGAAGCGCTTCGCATCCGTGGCCAGAAGATCGAAGAGCATGTGGCGCGTGAAGACATACTCGGCGAAGTCGATCTCGGGGAAGGTTTCGCGCATGAGCGGCGTCACCTCGAGGACACGGTCGTTCCGGCGCGGGTGGACGCGATAGTAGCGGTTCGACAGGTGATCGGCGCTTGGCAGTTGCACGACCGCCGCGTCGGCTGCGGCCGCGATCTCGAGAAGCGCCCGATCGCCGAGGAGCGTGTCGACGCCGGCGTTCACCACACCGAGATTGACGACCGGGCAACCCACCCGCTCTTCCAGGCATTCGGCGAAGGGATGCTCGACGAATTTTCCGAAGGTTTCCGTCCCGCCGAGCGCCACGACATAGTTCTTCCCGAGCCGACGCTTCGGCCCGCGAAAGACCAGCCGCGAGTTCCCATAGCGGCATGGGTAGTATTGCACCCCGTCGGCGGCGCGTCGTTCGTATGCCATCGTCCCAACCTCCGGATTCGTTCCGTCCGGACCGATCCTGTGGCAGGACGATTTCGAAATTCATAAAGCTTGGCTTCGATGAAAATGCCACCCGTTCCGCGGCGACTTGAACAGCGCCGCGGCAGGTGCATAAGGTGCGCCCATAGCCACGGAGGGACCCGAGATGGAAATCAAGTCGATCGGTGTCGTCGGCGCCGGGCAGATGGGTAGCGGTATCGCGCATGTCTGTGCGCTCGCCGGCTACGAGGTCCTGCTCAGCGATGTCTCGCGCGAGGCGCTGGACAAGGCGATGACGGTCATCGACAGGAACATGGACCGGCAGGTCCGCAGCGGCAAGATTTCCGAAGACGACAAGCGTGCCGGCCTTCAGCGGATCCGCACCACGCTCGACCTCAAGGAGCTTGGGCGCTGCGATCTGATCATCGAGGCCGCGACCGAACGCGAGACCGTCAAGAATGCGATCTTCGAGGACCTCGTGCCGCATCTCAAGCCCGAGACGATCCTGACCTCGAACACATCGTCGATCTCGATCACGCGCCTCGCCTCGCGAACGGACCGCCCCGAGAAGTTCATGGGCTTTCACTTCATGAACCCGGTGCCGGTGATGAAACTCGTCGAGCTCATCCGCGGCATCGCGACCAGCGACGAGACCTACGAGGCCTGCCTCGGCGTCGTCGAGCGGCTTGGCAAGACCGCCGCCTCGGCCGAGGACTTTCCGGGGTTCATCGTCAACCGCATCCTGATGCCGATGATCAACGAGGCCGTCTACACGCTTTACGAAGGCGTCGGCACCGTCACCTCGATCGACACGTCAATGCGGCTTGGGGCGAACCATCCCATGGGGCCGCTCGAGCTTGCCGATTTCATCGGCCTCGACACCTGCCTTGCCATCATGAACGTCCTTCACGACGGTCTGGCCGACACGAAATACCGCCCCTGCCCGCTTCTGGTGAAATATGTCGAGGCCGGCTGGCTGGGCCGCAAGAC
>RFGD01000178.1 GCA_003696705.1 Alphaproteobacteria bacterium
CTCTGCGAGCCCGAAATTTTTCCCATGTTTTCAAGGGTTACGCCGGTGGGATGTTCACCGCCGGAGGCGCGAGACAGCCAAGATCGGTCTCTCCGGGCCAGAATTCTCCGAACCTGTTGACTGGGGCGACTTCGTGAGTTTTTCTCAAGACACTGATTTTGCGAGAGAAATCCGCAACCCAATTTGAACACTTCGATGTCGGGGGCACGACCGGAGAAACCACCGGAATCTAGCGCCGCCGAAGGCGGCACCCGATCTGTCGCCTTGTTCAATGAGACGATTGGCGAACTCCGTGTCCCAACCTCTGCGGCAGCGCTTTGCACCCTGCCAGCCGAGATCGAGCTCCGACTGCAGCCACCTCAGCCAAGGGCGAAGGCAGCGTTGGTGTCGAGAAGATATTGGCGCAGGATCGGGTTCGAGGCGGCACCGATGCCACGGGCGTTCTCGCCGACGGCGCCAGCCTCGATCCGCGGAGCGATGAGACCGCGCATGTCCTGATGGGCGAGATAGCGGCGCACCCGCGCCACAAGCTCGTCGCGCACATCGGCCGGGAAGGCGCCGTCGATCAGCACCGCCTCGAAATCGATCACCGAGCACACCGACAGCGCCGCCTTGGCCAATTCTTGCGCGGTCTGGCCGATCCAGGCCTCCACATGGCGTTCGATCCCGCTCCACTCCTGCGGCTTCTGCCACAGCACCTTCGGGTCGATGCCGGCCTCGACCAGACGCCGCTCCAGCAGATGCAGCGAGGCGACGTCGATCAGCTGCTGGCTTTCGCCCTGCGGGCCGGTGGTGCGCAACGCTCCGAGCGCCCCGGCATTGCCGCGATTGCCTTCATAGACCGAGCCGTTCAATGCCACCCCGCCGCCGATGAAGGAACCGATGAAGAAATAGGCATAGTCGCTGAATTCCTTGCCGCGACCGAACAGATGCTCGGCATGACAGGCGGCGGTGGCATCATTGACGATGAACGTCGGCAGAGCGGTAAGTCCGCGCAGCTCGGCCGCGAAGTCGAAGTCCTTCCATGAGTGGAACTCGCGCGCCGCCTCGCCAGAGAGATCGTGCCATCGCCACATCTCGAAGGGAATGCCGACCCCGATGCCGGCGAGCTTCTTTCTTTCCTCCGGCGACATCTCGGCGTCGAGCGCGGCCAGGCCTTCCTGAAAAAAACTGAAGACCAGCTCAGGCGTGGCGGCGGGATAGGTGGTCTGGCGCTGCCAGCGCACAGATCCCGCAAGCTCGAGGAGGAGAAGGTCGGCCGAGCGCCGGCCGATCCTGAGACCGAGAGCCAGCACTCCGCCGGGCTTCAGATGCATCGGCGTGGAGGGCTTGCCGACCCGGCCGCGCATCGGCTCGCCTCGTGCCACCAGCCCGTCGCGCTCGAGTGCGCGCAGGATGATCGAGACGGTCTGCGGACTGAGCCCGGTGCGCCGGGCGATGTCGCTGCCCGGCGTCGGCCCGTGCCTCAGCAGGAGCGACAGGATCAGCCGCTCATTGTGGTCGCGCACCCGGCTCTGGTTCACGCCGCCAGCCAGGATCCTGATCTCGTCGCCATCCATGGATCGCACAATAGGCGCCTCCCACGCGTAGCGTAAACATGGCATGTCCAATTAATAAATCAAGTTGATTTATATATTGACAGTCGGCGGCGAATCGTGCCTTTTCGAGCTAGCCTGCGGCGGCGGAGGCAGCAGGCGCGGAGAGGGGAGCCCCGCTCCGCCGCGAGGAAACACCTACGGGAGGATGCAATGAAACGACTTCTCGCCACATCGGCGCTGGTTCTTGCGGGAACCGCGACCATGGCCATGGCCGAAACCAAGGCCTGCCTGATCACCAAGACCGACACCAACCCCTTCTTCGTGAAGATGAAAGAGGGCGCGACTGCCAAGGCCGAGGAAATGGGCATCGAGCTGATGACCTTCGCAGGCAAGATCGACGGTGACGTGGAAAGCCAGGTCGCGGCGGTCGAGTCCTGCATCGCCGCGGGCGCGAAAGGCATTCTCATCACGCCCACCGACAGCCGCGCGCTGGCGCCGGTGGTCACCGAGGCGCGTGAGAACGGCCTTCTGGTCATCGCCCTCGACACGCCCTTCGAGCCCGCCGACGTGGCCGATGCCACCTTCGCCACCGACAACTTCCGCGCGGGCGAGCTGATCGGCATGTGGGCGCGCCGCAAGCTGGGCGACGATGCCGCCAATGCCCGCATCGCGTTGCTGGACCTCAACGCCTCGGAGGTGTCGGTGGATTATCTGCGCGATGGCGGCTTCCTGCAGGGCTTCGGCATCGACATCAAGGATCCCACCGACATCGGTGATGAGGACGATCCGCGCATCGTCGGCCATGACGTGACCAACGGCAACGAGGAGGGCGGCCGCAAGGCGATGGAAAACCTCCTGCAGATCGACCCGAACATCAACGTCGTCTACACCATCAACGAACCCGCCGCCGCGGGCGCATGGGAGGCGCTCAAGGCCGCGGGCAGGAGCGCGGATGACGTGATCATCGTCTCGGTCGATGGCGGCTGCCCGGGCGTGCGCAACGTCGCCGAGGGCATCATCGACGCCACCGCCCAGCAATATCCGCTGCGCATGGCCGCACTTGGCGTCGAGGCCATTGCCAAATGGGCCGAGGACGGCAGCAAGCCCGCGCCCACTCCCGGCAAGGACTTCTTCGATACCGGCGTGGCACTCGTCACCGACCAGCCGGTCGACGGCGTAGAGTCGATCGACAGCGCCAAGGGCCTCGAGCTCTGCTGGGGCTGATGCACCGCTGGACGCGACAATCGCGGGGCGCATCCGGTTGCGCCCCGCCCGGGCCCACGACTCGCCGATCAACCGCAGTTTTGACCTGTCCGCTGGCCCTCGCTACCGTCGCGGGGAAAGGAGGTTCGCATGAACGACGTTCCCGACAGACAGGCCGGCACCGGAGGCCCCGAGGCAGGGCTCGCCGTCGCCGCCGAGTTGGTTGCGGATTTCGGATCCAGGCGCCGCTCACCCGTCGAGCGCATTCAGCACATCCTGCACGACAACCCCACGCTCGTGCCGGTCATCGTGCTGCTGCTCAGCCTTGCCGCCTTCGGCATCATCGCCGGGGAGCGGTTCTTCTCGCCGTTCAACCTCAGCCTGATCCTGCAGCAAGTGTCGATCATCGGCATGCTTGCCGCTGCGCAGAGCCTGATCATCCTCACCGCAGGCATCGATCTCTCCGTGGCCGCAATAATGGTGCTGATGTCGGTGATCATGGGCAATCTCGCGGTCAACATGGGCGTGCCCACACCAATCGCCATTGTCGCGGGTTTCGCCGGGGGCGCGGCGGCGGGGCTGCTTAACGGTATTCTCGTCACCCGGGTCAAGCTGCCGCCTTTCATCACCACGCTGGGCACGTGGAACGTGTTTTTCGCCCTCAACCTGTGGCTGTCCGGGGCGCAGTCGATCCGCAGTCAGGACATTGACGCGCACGCACCGCTCTTGAAGTTCTTCGGAGAGGCGGCACGCATTGGCGGCGCCAAGATCACCTTCGGGGTCATCCTGATGGTGCTTATCTTCCTTGTGCTGTGGTACATGCTCAACCACACCGCATGGGGCCGGCATGTCTATGCCGTGGGCGACGACCCGGAGGCGGCGGAGCTTTCGGGCATCCGCACCGGCCGGGTGCTGATTTCGGTTTACGCTCTGGCCGGCCTCGTCTGCGCCATCGCCGGATGGGCGGCCATAGGGCGGGTCGGCTCGATCTCGCCGCAGTCCTTCTACGAGGGCAACCTGCAGTCGATCACTGCGGTGGTCATCGGCGGCATCTCGCTCTTCGGCGGGCGCGGCTCAATCCTCGGGGCGCTCTTCGGTGCGCTGATCGTGGGCGTCTTTCAGTCCGGCCTGAGGATCGCCGGGGTGGACGTGCTCTGGCAGGTCTTCGCCATCGGCTGGCTCATCATCATTGCGGTCGCCATCGACCAGTGGATCAGGAGGGTTTCGGCATGAGCTCGAAAGACGTCCCCCTCGTTCAGGCCCGCGGCCTCGTGAAGCGCTTCGGCCATGTGGTTGCCATCGACCATTCCGACTTCGAGCTCAGACACGGGGAAATCCTTGCCGTGATCGGCGACAACGGCGCCGGCAAGTCCTCGTTCGTCAAGGCGATCTGCGGCGCGCTCCAGCCCGACGAGGGCGAGATCCTGATCGAGGGCAAGCCAGTGCATTTCTCCTCCCCGATCGAGGCACGCGAGATGGGCATCGAGATCGTCTATCAGACGCTGGCGCTCTCGCCCGCGCTGTCGATCGCCGACAACATGTTCACCGGCCGCGAGATCCGTCGCCCCGGCATTCTCGGAAACTGGCTGCGCATGCTCGACAAGCCGGCGATGGAGCGGTTTGCACGCGAAAAGCTCAACGAGCTCGGGCTGATGACCGTACAATCGATCCGCCAGCCGGTGGAGACGCTCTCAGGTGGCCAGCGCCAAGGGGTGGCGGTTGCTCGCGCCGCCGCCTTCGCCACGAAGTTCATCATCATGGACGAACCCACCGCCGCGCTTGGGGTGAAAGAAAGCCGCCGGGTGCTCGAGCTGATCAAGGACGTGCGCGATCGCGGCATCGCCATCATCCTGATTAGCCACAACATGCCGCATGTCTTCGAGGTCGCCGACCGCATCCACATCCATCGCCTCGGCCGGCGGCTGTGCACCATCGACCCCAAGGACTATACCATGGCGGATGCCGTGGCCTTCATGACCGGCGCTAAGACGCCCGAGGTTGCCGATGCCGCCTGACGCGGACTTTCCCGACATCGCGCAACAGCTGGCGGAGAGGATTGGCACTCTTCCCGCGAGCGGGGGCCGCACGTTGATCGCCATCGCCGGCGCGCCGGCGGGCGGCAAGTCCTCGCTGGCCGGCACCCTTGTCGAAACGTTGCAGGAGACCGGACTGAAGGCGCAGGTCGTGCCGATGGATGGCTTCCACCTCGACAATCGGGTCCTCGAGGCGCGTGGCCTTCTGGCCCGGAAGGGTGCTCCGGAAACCTTCGACGCCGAAGGGTTCATTGCACTCATCCACCGAATCCGCGAAGGCGGCGAGGTCGTCTATCCCGTCTTCGATCGCGGGCGGGACATTGCCATCGCCGGGGCGGGGGTGATCGGATCCGACTGCAAGATCGTCATCGTCGAGGGCAATTACCTGCTGTTTGACGAGGCGCCATGGCGGTTCCTTGCGCGGCTGTGGGATCTGTCGGTGTGGATCGAGACACCGGAACAGGTGCTGCGCGATCGCTGCATCGCGCGATGGCTGCAGCACGGTCACACGCCGGAGCAGGCTCGCCTCCGCGCCGAAGGCAACGACATGAAGAATGCGCAACGCATCCTCGCCGCCCGCCAGCCGGCCGATTTCCTGATCGGCGAGATCTTCGAGGCGGAAATCTAGGCGCCCGACAACGACCGCAGGCTCGTTGTCCTTTCACATGACCCACAGCCGGGCCGGCCCCTTGCCGGTCTGCGCGCGAGCCAAGGAGACGACCATGGAATTCTTTGCCGATACCGCCGATGTCGAGGCCATCCGTGAGCTGGGCGAGGCCGGGCTCATCGACGGCGTTACCACCAACCCGACGCTGGTTGCCAAGACGGGGCGGGATTTCCTGAGTGTAATCGGCGAGATCTGTGCCATCACCGAGGGACCGGTTTCGGCCGAGGTCGCCTCGACCGATTTCACCGGCATGGTCGCCGAGGGCGAACGTCTCGCCGACATCGCCGGGAACGTGGTCATCAAGCTGCCGCTGACCCTCGATGGGCTGAAGGCTTGCGCGCATTTCCGCCGGGTAGGCATTCGCACCAATGTCACCCTGTGCTTCTCTGCCGCGCAGGCAATTCTCGCGGCCAAGGCGGGGGCGAGCTATGTCTCGCCATTCATCGGGAGGATGGATGACATCAACCTCGATGGCGTGGCGCTGATCCGCGACATCCGTCGGATATTCGACAATTACGGCTTCGAAACCAAACTTCTGGCGGCCTCGATCCGCTCGCCCAACCATGTCACTCGGTCGGCCCTGGCCGGCGCCGATGTTGCGACCTGTCCGCCGACTGTCATCAAGTCGCTCGTGGCGCATCCGCTGACCGAGAAAGGCCTGCACGGTTTCCTTTCCGACTGGAAGCGCAGCGGGCAATCGATCGTGTAGGGATGGCAATCGGTCAAGTTCTTCGCCACGGTGAAACCTCATCGCCCCGAGAGTTCCTTGGTGCAAGAAATGCCTGCCCCTCCCACTCCACCGGGAATCCTTCCAGCAACCGTCCCAGCGTCACCTCCGGCCCCTGC
>RFGD01000179.1 GCA_003696705.1 Alphaproteobacteria bacterium
CGTAGGTGTGATCCAAGATCGGCGGGGCGAGCGGCAGTGGACCTCTGTGGCGGACGGGGAGGCCATTGCTGCGGCCGGTGACCGAGGCCCGCGAGCAGACGACGAGCTTGCGCCCGGCGCGTCGGGGGAGGTTCAGCGACCAGCTATGTGCGGCTGCGGCGCCGAGGCGGAGCCCGGCAAGGTCATGGGGCGCGCGCAGTGAGAGCCTTTGGCGGGCTGAGGCCGGCGATGTCGTCGGCGGAGGCGGCGATGAGGGTGTTGTAGACCCAGCGGAGGAGGGTCTTCCACGGGGTTTTGCGGCGCTCGTGGGAGCGCTGGGTGACGCAGCGAAAGAGAGCGAGCATGTTGTAAGCGATTCGCCGCAGAAGCATGAGGACGACGACGCCTTGCGGCGCGCCCTCGCCGCGGGTGATCCAGGGCAGGTCGTCTTCGTCGAAGATCTTGTCCCAGGTATTGTGGCAGTTGTTCTCGACGGCCCAGTGGGCGCGGACGGCGAAGAGCCACTGTGCGTCGGTGAGGGCGTGGCGCGGCAGGCTGGAGGCGAAGTAGCGGTCGTCGCGCTCGAGGAGCTCGCCGGTGTCGCGATGGAAGGTCTCGGACTGGACGCGGACGACGGAGCGCAGGTGGGACCAGCCGTGGAAGGCGGCCATGTCGGAAGTGATGTAGAGGCGGCGGACGATGGCCTTGCGCCCGACGAAGTCCTCGGTCTCGGCGTCGGCGCGGCGACGGCGAGCGAGCAGCCGGTTGGCTTCGGCAAAGAGCGTGGGCTGGTCGGAGCTGAGCGCCATGAGGTAGTCGAGGTCGCGGTCGACGACGGCGTCGGCGTTGGCGAGCGAGCACATGCCGGCGTCGGTGCTGATGAGGCGGAAGAGGTTGAGCCGGCCATAGGCATCGACGAGGTCGGCGAGCGCGGTCTTGAACTGACCCATCTCGTTGGTCGCCGGGCGGATGGGACAGGCGTCGAGGCAGACCTTTGCCGAGGACGTGACGAGCGAGGCGGTCAGCGTGCGCACGACGCCGCTGGCGCCGGGGCCGCTGCTGTGGCGCTGACGTTGCGCGTAGCGGTCGTCCCACGAGTGGATCGCGGTGCCCTTGCCGTCGACGGCGACCTGTCCGAAGGGCAGCCCTTGCGGGGCGAGCGCCTTGCGGCGATGGGCGGCGCGGACCTGCTGGCGCATGGCGCAGCGCAGCTCGTCGGGCTCGACGACGAGCACGGTGTTGCGCATCGTGGTGTCGGGCACCCGTCGCGGGATCTTCAACAGGCGACGCATCGGCAGCGACATCTCGGCGGTGAGCGCCTCGGCGTCCTTGAAGCTCTTGCGACCTGCCATCATGGCGATGAGCGGGACGCGCAGCAGCAGCGACAGCCGCTTCCAGCGGAGCCCGCGCCGGCCGCGCGGGTCGGTGTCGTCGAGACGTGAGAGCCCCACCTCGGGCAGGCGGGCCCTGAGCACCCCTGCGATGCGACGGAGCAGACGGTTTTCGAG
>RFGD01000180.1 GCA_003696705.1 Alphaproteobacteria bacterium
GACGAACTTGCCGCCGGCGCGAGCTTCGAGGCGGCGGGGCTTCAGCCCGACGCCGCCACCGAGGTGCGCCGCGGCGACTTCCTCGAAGGCGCGCCCCCCGAGCTTGTCCTGAAGGCCTTTGCGCTGAAGGAACAAGAGATCGGCATTGTGGACGGCCCGGACGGTGTCTATCTCGTGCGCGTCGACGCAATCCGTGCGCCGGACCCCGAGGATCAGGAGACGCAGACGCTGGCGCAGCAGATCCGCGCCGGTGTCACCGGCTCGATCAAGCAGGATCTCTTCGATTCCTACGCCTTCGCCATCCTGGCCGCCGAACCGCCGCAGATTGACCAGGCGGCCGTGAACGCGGTCAACGCGCAACTTCAATGAAGGGCCCCAAGCCTTGGAACTGACACCGGACTTCGCCACGTTCGAGAAGGCCTGGAAGGCGGGCCGGAACCAGGTCGTCTACGCCCGCCTGGCGGCCGATCTCGACACGCCGGTGTCGCTGATGCTGAAACTTGCCGGGGCGCGCAAGAACTCGTTCATGCTGGAATCGGTGACCGGCGGCGAGGTGCGCGGCCGCTATTCCGTCGTCGGCATGAAGCCCGATCTCGTCTGGCGGTGCCGGGGCAATCGCGCCGAGGTCAACCGCGACGCCCGTTTCGACGACGACGCCTTTGCCGAGATGGAGGCGCCGACGCTTGACGCGCTGCGCCAGATCATCGCCGAAAGCCGCATCGACATGCCCGCCGACCTGCCGCCGATCGCCGCCGGGCTGTTCGGCTATCTCGGCTATGACATGGTGCGCCTCGTCGAGCGGTTGCCCGAGCCGAACCCCGATCCCCTGGGCCTTCCCGACGCGACGCTCCTGCGACCCTCGGTCGTTGCGGTCCTCGACGGCGTCAAGGGAGAGGTCACCATCGTGAGCCCCGCCTGGGCGACAAGCGGGCTCTCGGCCAGGGCCGCCTACGCACAGGCGGCCGAGCGCGTCATGGACGCCATCCGCGACCTCGAGCGGCCGACCCCGACCGCGACCCGGGAAATGCGCTCCGAGGCCCGGATCGGCCCCCCGAAATCGAACTTCACCCACGAGGGCTACCTCGACGCCGTCCGCAAGGACAAGGACTACATCCGGAAGGGCGACATCTTCCAGGTGGTCCCGTCGCAGCGGTGGACGCTGGACTTTCCCCTGCCGCCGTTTGCGCTTTATCGTGCACTCAGAAGGACGAACCCGTCGCCCTTCATGTTCTACTTCAATTTCGGCGGCTTTCAGGTCGTTGGCGCAAGCCCCGAGATCCTTGTCCGGGTCTTCGGCCGCGAGGTGACGATCCGACCCATCGCCGGCACCCGTCGCCGCGGTGCGACGCCCGAGGAGGACCGTGCGCTCGAGGCCGATCTTCTTTCGGACGAGAAGGAACTGGCCGAGCATCTCATGCTTCTCGATCTTGGCCGCAACGATGTCGGGCGGGTGTCGCGGATCGGCACGGTGCGGCCGACCGAGGAATTCATCGTCGAGCGCTACAGCCACGTCATGCATATCGTCTCGAACGTGGTCGGAGAACTTCGCGAAGAGCAGGACGCGCTGTCCGCCCTGCTGGCCGGCCTGCCCGCAGGCACGGTTTCCGGCGCACCGAAGGTGCGGGCCATGGAGATCATCGACGAGCTCGAGCCCGAAAAGCGCGGCATCTATGGCGGCGGCGTGGGCTATTTCGCCGCGAACGGCGACATGGACATGTGCATCGCGCTTCGCACGGCGGTGGTGAAGGACGGCAAGCTTTATGTCCAGGCGGGCGGCGGTGTCGTGCACGACAGCGACCCCGAGGCCGAGTTCGAAGAGACCGTGAACAAGTCGAAGGCCCTCATCAAGGCCGCCGAAGAGGCGGGCCGTTTCACGAGCGGCAACGACTGAGGCAACGAAGGCCCACCGGGTCCGCAGGGC
>RFGD01000181.1 GCA_003696705.1 Alphaproteobacteria bacterium
AGGCCCGTGACAAGGTGATACACGCCAAAGGCGGTGCCGCGAACCGGCGCCGGCACCGCGCGCGAGACCTCGGCCGAAAGAAGGCCCTGCGTCAGGCCCATGTGCAGCCCCCAAAGGGCCACGGCCACAAGGATCGGGGTCAGGCCGTGGCCGAGCGCCAGGATCAGGTCGCCGAGGGCGATGACGACAAAGCCGAAGGCCAGAAGACCGCGCGGCCCGATCCGGTCGGCAAGCGCGCCGACGGGGTAGGCCGACGCGGAATAGACGACGTTGAGGATGACATAGACCAGCGGCACAAGGCCAAGCGACAGCCCCGCGCCGCTGGCGCGCAGGACGAGGAAGGCTTCGGTGAAGCGCGCGAAGACCATGGCCACGGCCAGGCCCGCGACGGCCCAGAACCGAAGGCCGAGGCGCGTCGCGTCGCGCCAGCTGGGCGGCAGGGCGGGGGTCGCCGGGGCCTCGGGGCGGGGCGGCTCGGGCACGGCGATGACGATCAGGAGGACGGCCGCCGCCGCCGGGATGCCAGCGGCCCAGAACACGGCTCTCATGTCGCCGGCCAGAAGGCTCAGAAGGACCATGGCCACGATCGGGCCGGCGAAGGCGCCGACCGTGTCGAGCGCCTGGCGAAGGCTGTAGGCGCGCCCGCGTGCCTCGGGCGGGGTCAGATCGGCCAGAAGCGCATCGCGCGGCGCGCCCCGGATGCCCTTGCCGAGCCGGTCGGACAGGCGCGCCCCGAGGACCCACCCGGCACTTGGGGCCAGGGCGAAAAGGGGCTTTGACAGCGCGGCCAGGGCATATCCCGCCAGCACGAGCGGTTTCCTGCGGCCAAGGCGGTCGCTCAGCCAGCCGGAAAAGAGCTTGGTGATCGAGGCCGTTGCCTCGCCCAGACCTTCGACAAGGCCGACGACGGCCGTCGAGGCGCCGAGCGTGCCGACCAGGAATACCGGCAGAAGGGCGTGGATCATCTCGGACGAGGTGTCCATGAGAAGCGAGACGAAGCCGAGGACCCAGACGCCCCGCGGCAGGGCGGCGGCGGGGCCCTCCCGCCGCCTTCCGCGCCTTTCTGGTTCCGTCGTGCTCATGGGCCGTCACCCCGTGCGATCGGGCGCGCCGATGCCGCCGTCGTGGCACGCGCACGGCGCCCCGCCGGTGCAGGGCGCCGCCGGTTCGGGGCGCGGCGCGCGCACACCCCGTCAATCAAGCCGCTTCAGAACCTCGTCGATCGAATGCTTGGCATCGCCGTAGAACATGCGCGTGTTCTCCTTGTAGAACAGCGGGTTCTCGATGCCGGAATAGCCGGTGCCCTGACCGCGCTTCAGCACGATCACGTTCTTGGCTTTCCAGACCTCGAGCACGGGCATGCCGGCGATCGGCGAATTCGGGTCTTCCTGGGCCGCGGGGTTCACGATGTCGTTCGCGCCGATGACGATGGCGACATCGGTATCGGGGAAGTCGTCGTTGATCTCGTCCATCTCCATGACGATGTCGTAGGGGACCTTCGCCTCGGCCAGAAGGACGTTCATGTGGCCCGGAAGGCGACCGGCGACGGGGTGGATGGCGAAGCGCACGTTCTTGCCCTTGGCGCGCAGCCGGCGCACCAGTTCGGCGACCGAGTTCTGCGCCTGCGCGACCGCCATGCCGTAGCCCGGGACGATGATGACGCTGTCGGCGTCTTCCAGCATCGCCGCCACGCCGTCGACGTCGATCGAAACCATCTCGCCCTCGATCTCGGCGGCGGGGCCCCCGGTGCCGCCGAAGCCGCCGAGGATCACCGAGATGAACCGCCGGTTCATGGCCCGGCACATGATATAGGAAAGGATGGCACCCGAGGCGCCGACAAGCGCGCCGGTGACGATCAGGAGATCGTTCGACAGCGTGAAACCGACGGCCGCCGCGGCCCAGCCCGAATAGGAGTTCAGCATCGACACCACGACGGGCATGTCGGCGCCGCCGATGCCCATGATGAGGTGCCAGCCGATGAAGCCCGCGACGATGGCCGTGACGACCATGGTCCAGATGCCGGCGCCCTGGAAATAGAGCAGGCCGACAACAAGGCAGAGAAGCGCAGCGCCCGCGTTCCAGAAGTGCCCGCCGGGCAGTTTCTTCGGTTTGCCGTCGATCTTGCCGGCCAGCTTGCCGAAGGCGACGACCGAGCCGGTGAAGGTCACGGCGCCGATGAAGATCCCCAGAAAGACCTCGACCTTCATGATCGAGATCTCGACCGGGGTCTTGTGGGCAAGGCGCTCGGAAAAGCCCGAGAGCGTCTCCATCGCGCCGCCGGCGGCCAGCATTTCCCGCACCGAGGACAGCTCGAGATCGGCGTTGAGCCCGATGAAGACCGCGGCAAGGCCGACGAAGGAGTGGAGCGCCGCGACCAGCTGCGGCATCTCGGTCATCTGGACGCGGGCCGCCACATAGGCGCCGATGGCGCCCCCGATCACCACCGTCAGAAGGATGATGGGCAGGTTGCCGACGCCCGGGCCGAAGACGGTCGCGAAGACGGCCACGGCCATGCCGACGATCCCGTACCAGACGGCGCGCTTTGCCGCCTCGATGTTGGACAGCCCGCCAAGGGCGAGGATGAACAGCACGGCGGCTGCAATGTAGGCAGCCGAAACAAGTCCGATGGAAAGCATGGGTTTCGGCCTCCTCAGCTTTTCTGGAACATGGCAAGCATCCGGCGCGTGACCAGGAAGCCGCCGACGATGTTGATCGAGGCGATGAGGATGGACACCGCCGCAAGCACCACGACAAGCCAGCTGGTCGAGCCGATCTGCAGAAGCGCGCCCAGGATGATGATGCCCGAGATTGCGTTCGTGACGGCCATCAGCGGGGTGTGCAGCGCGTGGCTGACGTTCCAGATCACCTGGAAGCCGACGAAGCAGGCCAGTGCGAAGACGATGAAGTGCTGCATGAATGACGCCGGCGCATAGGCGCCGACCAGAAGCATGAAGAGCCCGCCCAGCACCAGAAGGGACACCTGCTGGCGGGTGGCCTTGCGGAAGGCGGCAATTTCGGCCGCGCGTTTCTCCTCGGGCGTCGGCTCGGCCGTCTTGGCGGGTTTCTTCGGCGCGGCCGACACCTTGACGGGCGGCGGCGGGAAGGTGATCTCGCCCTCGTGGCAGACGGTCGAGTGCCGGATCACGTCATCTTCCATGTTGACGACGATCCTGCCGTCCTTTTCCGGCGTCAGGTCCGTCAGCATGTGGCGGATGTTGTTGGCGTAGAGGGTCGAGGCCTGCGTCGCCATCCGGCTGGGCAGGTCGGTATAGCCAAGGATCACGACGCCGTTGTCGGTGACGGTGCGCTCTCCCGGAACGGTCAGTTCGCAGTTCCCGCCCTGTTCGGCCGCCAGGTCGACGATGACCGAGCCGGGCTTCATCAGCGCGACCATGTCCTTCGTCCACAGCTTCGGCGCCGGCCGGCCGGGGATCAGGGCCGTCGTGATGACGATGTCGACCTCGGGCGCCTGTTCGCGGAACAGCTTCATCTCGGCTTCGAGGAACTCCGGGCTGGCCGGCTTGGCATAGCCTTCCTCGGACGAAAGATCGGTGCCCGAGAAGTCGAGCATCAGGAACTCTGCGCCCATCGATTCGATCTGTTCGGCGACCTCGGGGCGGACGTCGAAGGCGCGGACCTCGGCCCCGAGCGAGACGGCGGTCCCGATGGCCGCAAGCCCCGCGACCCCGGCGCCGATGACCAGCACCTTGGCTGGGGGAATCTTGCCGGCCGCCGTGACCTGGCCGGTGAAGAAGCGCCCGAAGTTCTCGGCCGCCTCGATCACGGCGCGATAACCGGCGATGTTGGCCATGGAGCTGAGCGCATCCATCTTCTGCGCCCGGCTGATGCGCGGCACCATGTCCATGGCGATGACGGTCGAGCCCTTGCCGGCGCAAAGCTCGAGAAGTTCCTTGTTCTGGGCCGGGTGGAAGAACGAGATGAGCATCTGCCCCTTGCGCAGACGCTTTGCCTCGGTTTCCGAAGGCGGGCGCACCTTCACGACGACATCGGCCGCCTTCCAAAGCTGAGCCGCGGTCTTGACAATCTCGACCCCGGCTTCGGCATAGGCCTCGTCCGAAAAGCCCGAGGCGGCGCCGGCCCCGGTCTCGATGAGGCATTCATGGCCGAGCTTCTGCAGCGCCCGGGCGCTTTCGGGCGTCATCGCGACGCGCGCCTCTCCGGGATAGGTTTCCTTTGGTGCTCCGATCTTCACGGCATCCCCCATTCATGTTCTGTCGGCGATGCATCGGTCCGCACCGCCGCTTGTCGGGCTCTTATCATTCCGTCGCAGGTTGTCTCAAGAAACACCCTGACGCACTGCGACATATTTTTTCGCGGACGTTGCGTCGCGCTGCAATCATCTTAGCGCAGGGGGTTCATTTTCGGCGGTTTTTCGATAGCGTGGGACCCCGTGAGACATGGGAACGATGGCCGGGGGCGCGGAATGCTCAGGGGACGACATGCGTTGGTGACGGGCGGCGGCAGCGGTATTGGCGCGGCGATCGCCCGGGCGCTGGCCGGCGCCGGGGCCGAGGTGACGATCACCGGTCGCCGCGCCGCGCCGCTCGAGGCAATGGCCGCGAACGGGCCGCGCCTCTGGCCCGCGGTGATGGATGTGACCGACCCCGAGGCCGTCGACGGCGCCGTCAAGGCCGCCGTCGCGGCACGCGGTCCCATCGACATCTGTGTTGCGAACGCCGGCATCGCCGAGGGGCGCTCGATCTTCCGCACGGATCTCGAGTTCTGGCGCAAGATCCACGCCACCAACCTTGACGGGGCCTTCCTGACGATCCGCGCCGCGCTTGCGACGATGAAGGGCCGGGACTGGGGGCGGGTGATTGCGATCGCGTCGATTGCGGGGCTGCGCGGCTTGCGCGGCGCGCCTGCCTATACCGCCTCGAAGCACGGGCTGGTGGGGCTTGTGCGCGGCCTGTCGGAAGATTTCATCGGATCCGGCATCACCTTCAACGCCATCTGCCCCGGCTATGTCGAGACGCCGATCATCGACCGCAACGTCAATGCCATTGCCGAACGGACGGGCATGAGCCCGGACGAAGCGCTGGCCGTCATGGTGGGGGCGAACCGGCACGGCCGGCTCATCCAGCCGGACGAGGTGGCGGCGGCGGTGCTCTGGCTTTGCGGTCCGGGCAGTGCCTCGGTCAACGGGCAGGCGATCGAGATCGCCGGCGGACAGGCCTAGCCTCCGGGGGCACCGGCGGCCGGACCGCGGCTGCCGGCGGTGTCACCGGCCGAGGCGGCCAGCCGCTCGGCGTGGGCGGCAAGGCGCGTCAGCGCATCGGCGAAGGACGCATCATCGACCGTCATCGCGACGCGCACGTGGCCGGCCGCGGCCCGGCCGAAGCTTTCGCCCGGCATGACCGCAATCCGCTCGGCGTCAAGAAGCGAGTTGGCAAAGGCCTCGCCCGACATGCCGGTCGCGCGAATGTCCAGCATTACGTACATCGCGCCCCCGGGCGGCAAGAGGCGGACGACGGGGTGGTTGCCGAGGATCCGCAGCGCCAGCGCCCGGCGCCGCCGGAACGGTGCCGCGACCTTATCCTCGAGCGCGGCGCCGGCGCCAAGCGCAAAGGTGGCCGCATCCTGAATGAACCCCGGCACGCCGTAGGTCGTGACGGTGGCCAGATTGATCAGGTGGTCGATGACCTCGACCGGCCCCACGATCCAGCCGATCCGAGAGCCGGTCATGGCGTGGCTCTTCGACATCGAGCCGATGACAAGGGTCCGCTCGGCCATGCCCGGAAGCGTCCGGGGCGAGACGTGGCGGCCGTCCCAGACCTGGGTGTCATAGACCTCGTCCGAGATGAGCCACAGGTCATGGCGCTTCGCGACCGCGGCGATCGCCTCGAGGGTCGGCGCGTCATAGACGACACCCGTCGGGTTGTTCGGCGTGTTCACGAGAAGCGAGGCGGCCCCGCCATGCGCCGCGTCCTCGAGCGCCTCGGGCGTCGGCTGGAAGGCATGGGACGAGCGGGTCGCGACGGGCACCGGCACGGCGCCTGCGGCCCGGATGGTGCCGGGGTAGGTGGCGTAGTAGGGGTCGACGAAAAGCGCCCGGTCGCCGGGATTGCAGGTCACCATATGGGCGGCGAACAGCGCAGCCTGCCCGCCCGGCGTCACCAGGACATTCTCGGGCGCCGTGGCAAGGCCCGTGCGCCGCGTCACACGATCGGCAATGGCGGCACGCAGCGCCTCGGTCCCCGGCACCGCGGCATAGCCGGTGTGGCCCCCGCGGGCGCTACGGTCCATGGCCGCGAGGATGGACGGATCCGTGCGGATGTCGTGCTCGCCGATCGTCAGCTCGATCACGGGTTCGCCGCGGGCGCGCATGGCACGGGCGCGATAGAACACGTCCCAGCCATCCGAACCACCGCCCAGCATGTTCTCGATTCGCGAAGAAATGCGCATGTCGCCTCCGTCTTCCGGGTGGCGAGGGGACACGCGCCGGCGCGCTTTGTCAATCGACGCCCGCCGCGCCTCCGCCATCCCGGGCGGGCTTGGCGCCTGCGTGTCCCGGTGCTATGGTCGCCGCCATGAGACAAACGGCCCCGACGAGCTTCTGCATTACCGGCTGAGATATCCTCGGCGGGCCGTTCTTTGTCGTTTTCTTCCCCTGACCAAGTTGCTAATCCCGCCGCAGGACACCGGCGAGGACAGGCGATGACCGAGATCAGGTTGACCAACACGCTCACGCGAAGGAAAGAGACCTTCACGCCGATCGACCCCGATCGGGTGCGCATGTATGTCTGCGGGCCCACGGTCTATGACCGGGCACATCTCGGAAACGCCCGGCCGGTGGTCGTCTTCGACACGCTGTTCCGGCTCTTGCGGCAGGTCTACGGCCCCCGGCATGTCGTCTATGTCCGCAATTTCACCGATGTTGACGACAAGATCATTGCCCGCGCCCGGGAAAGCGGCCGCCCGATCGCGCAGATCACGGCCGAGACGACGGCCTGGTATCTCGAGGACATGGCGGCGCTTGGCGCGCTCGAGCCCACGCACATGCCGCGTGCCACCGAATACATCGCCGAGATGGTGGCGATGATCGAGACGCTTCTCGCGCGGGGATGCGCCTACGTCGCCGAAGGGCATGTCCTGTTCGACGTCTCGTCGGACCCCGACTATGGCATCCTCTCGGGCCGGTCGGTCGAGGACATGATCGCCGGCGCGCGCGTCGAGATTGCGCCTTACAAGCGCAACCCGATGGATTTTGTCCTCTGGAAACCCTCGGACGCGGAACAGCCGGGGTGGGACAGCCCCTGGGGACGCGGGCGGCCGGGATGGCACATCGAGTGCTCGGCCATGAGCCTGAAGCTTCTCGGGGACTGCTTCGACATCCATGGCGGCGGGAACGATCTGATGTTTCCGCACCACGAGAACGAGCTTGCGCAGTCGTCCTGCGCCCACCCCGGCGCCTGCTTTGCGCGTTTCTGGCTTCACAACGAAATGCTCCAGGTCGAGGGCAAGAAGATGTCGAAGTCGCTGGGCAACTTCTTCACCGTCCGGGACCTCCTCGACCAGGGCGTGCCGGGCGAAGTCATTCGCTTCGTCTTCCTGCTCACCCATTATCGCAAGCCCATGGACTGGACCCGCCGCAAGGCCGACGAGGCGGCGGCGGCGCTTCGTCGCTGGCGGCGCATGACGGAAGGCGTGGCGCCCGCGCCGGCCCCCGACCCGGCCGTCGTGGCCGCGGTGGCAGACGATCTGAACACGCCGCGCGCCTTGGCCGAGCTGCACCGGCTTGCCGCCGAGGGACGGGCCGACGTGCTTCTCGCCTCGGCGCGCTTTCTCGGACTTCTGACCGAGGCGCTGGGCGACTGGGCCAGGGCCGGCGGCGCCGACCCAGAGGCGGCCGCGCGCATCGACCGTCTTCTGGCCGAGCGGGCCGCAGCGCGAAAGGCGCGGGATTTCGCCCGCGCAGACGCCATCCGGGATGCGCTTGTCGCCGCCGGCGTGATCGTCAAGGACACGCCGGACGGTGCCGAGTGGGAGGTGGGGCCGGACTTCGACCCCGCCGGTCTTGAAGGGGTCCTGTGACCTGGAGGGGCGCAGAGGGAGCATCATGACGGAACGGCTATGGCTCTACGACACGACGCTGCGCGACGGGCAGCAGACCCACGGCGTCCAGTTCTCGGTCCCCGAGAAGCTCGAGATCGCCAGGATGCTGGATGCGCTCGGCGTCGACTACATCGAGGGCGGGTGGCCCGGCGCCAACCCGACCGACAGCGATTTCTTTGCCGCCGCCCCGAGGACGCGCGCCAAACTGACCGCCTTCGGCATGACGCGAAGGGCCGGCCGGTCGGCCGCGAACGACGACGTTCTGGCCGCTGTCCTGAATGCGGGCACGGGCGCCGTCTGTCTTGTCGGCAAGACGCATGACTATCACGTCACGCGTGCGCTGGGCCTGACGCTCGAGGAAAACCTCGAGGCGATCCGCGCCTCGGTCGCGCATGTCTGCGAACAGGGGCGCGAGGCGCTTTTCGACGCCGAGCACTTCTTCGACGGCTTCAAGGCCAATCCCGACTACGCCCTTCGCTGCCTCGAGGCCGCGGCCGAGGCGGGCGCGCGCTGGATCGTCCTTTGCGACACGAACGGCGGCACGCTGCCTTCCGAGGCCGCCGAGATCGTCGGCAAGGTCATCGAAGCCGGCATCCCGGGTACCCGGCTTGGCATTCACGCCCATGACGACACCGGCAACGCCGTCGCGGTGTCGCTGGCCGCGGTCGAGGCCGGCGTGCGCCAGGTGCAGGGCACGCTGAACGGGCTGGGCGAGCGTTGCGGCAACGCCAATCTTGTCTCGATCATCCCGACGCTGAAGCTGAAACCCCGCTATCGAGACCGGTTCGAAACCGGCGTCACGGACGAGGCGCTGGCCGGTCTGACGCGGCTGTCGCGCCGCCTTGACGAGATCCTGAACCGGGTGCCGCAGAAGGGCGCGCCCTATGTCGGGGCCTCGGCCTTCGTGCACAAGGCCGGGCTTCACGCCAGCGCCATCCTCAAGGATCCCTCGACCTACGAGCATGTCGACCCGGCAAGTGTCGGCAACGTGCGCCTTGTCCCGATGTCCAATCAGGCCGGCCAGTCGAACCTGCGCCGCCGCCTGGCCGAGGCCGGGATCGAGGTCGAGAAGGGCGATCCGCGGCTGGCCCGGATCCTCGAGGAGGTGAAGCTGCGCGAGGACCGCGGTTATGCCTATGACGCGGCGGCGGCCTCGTTCGAGCTCATGGCCCGGCGCGAACTCGGGATCCTGCCGCGCTTTTTCGAGGTCAAGCGGTACCGCGTCACGGTCGAGCGGCGGAAGAACAAGTATGATCGCATGGTCACGCTGTCCGAGGCCGTGGTCGTCGTGAAGCTGGGCGACGAGAAACGCCTCTCGGTTTCGGAAAGCCTTGACGAGACGGGCGCCGACCGGGGGCCGGTCAACGCGCTGGCCAAGGCGCTGGTGAAGGACCTTGGCCCCTATCAGCGGTTCATCGAGGACATGCATCTTGTCGACTTCAAGGTCCGCATCACCCAGGGCGGGACCGAGGCCGTGACGCGCGTCATCATCGACAGCGAGGATGGCGACGGCCGGCGCTGGTCCACGGTCGGGGTCTCGGCCAACATCGTCGACGCAAGCTTCGAGGCGCTTCTGGACGCCATCGTCTGGAAACTTGTCCGGGACGGGGCGCCCGCACCGTGAAGGGCGCCGCGCTGACCGAGGTGGCCGGGATCGTGCGCCGGGCCGACCCCGACCGGTTCCTGGCCACGATGGCGGCGCCGGCCGCCATGCGCCCCCCGCTTCTGGCCCTTTACGCGCTGAACGCCGAACTTGCGCGCGCGCCCTGGGCGGCGTCCGAGCCGCTTTTGGCCGAGATGCGGATCCAGTGGTGGCGCGATGCGCTGGCCGACGTCGCCGCCGGCCGGCCGCGCGACGATCACCCGGCGCTTGTCCTTCTGTCGCGGATGCCGGCATTGCCGGCCGACCGTCTCGACACCCTGGCGGCGGCGCGGCGCCGCGACATCGACCCCGAGCCTTTTGCGGACCTCGATGCGCTGATGGTCCACCTTGCCGAAACGGCGGGCAATCTTCTGGCGCTGGCGGCGCTGGCGACAGGCAGGCCCGGCGCGGTCGCGACGGCCGAGGCGGCGGGCATCGGGCAGGGGGCCGCGAACTGGCTTCTGGCGCTGCCCGCCTACGCGGCCCGGGGGCGCCGGCCCCTTCCGGCGGGAATGGCCCCGGCCGAGGCTGTCGCCGCGATCGCCGGCGAAGGGCTGTCATCGCTCGTGCGGGCGCGGGGGCTGGGCGCGGCCGGCGCGGCGCCGGTCCTGCGCGCGGCATGGCGGGCGCAACCGATCCTCTCGGCAGCGCGCCGGCGTCCCCGTGCGGCGCTCGAGGGGACCCTTGGCGGTTCGGAGTTCGCGCGCCGCGGCCGACTTCTCCTGAAGGCCCTTACCGGCGGCTGGTAGCGCCCTTCCGGGGGCCGGTGTCGGAACCGGGCCCGAGCCACAGCCAGATGAGCGCGCCGCCTGCCAGCGCAAGGAACGGCGCCATGGCCAGGTTGACCATGTTCCAACCTTCGATCGCCGAGCCGCCGGCACAGTTCATGAGACCGCCCGATGCGAGCGACGCGACGGTCACGCCGCTGAAGACGATCATGTCGTTCAGGCCCTGGACGAGGCCCTTTTCCGCCTCGGGGGTGGCGGCGGTCAGCATCGCGGTCGCGCCGATGAAGCCGAAGTTCCACCCAAGCCCCAGAAGGACGAGTGCGACGAAGAAGTTCTCAAGCTCGACCCCCGCGAGCGCCACGGCACCGGCGCCGGCCAGAAGCGCAAGTCCGAGCGCGATGATGCGTTCGACGCCGAAGCGGGCGATAAGGTGGCCCGTGAAGAAGGACGGCAGGAACATCGCGATGACATGCGACGAGACGATGTCGGCGGCGTCCGAGGTTTCGAAGCCGCATCCGACGACCGCAAGCGGGGTCGATGTCATCACCAGGTTCATTAGCGCATAGGCCACCATCGCGCAGATGATGGCGACGGCAATGCGTGGCTCCTTCAGAATGTCGCGACGCGCACGCCGCGGGGGCGCGCCGGCCCCGCTCTGGATCGCCGCGGGCCGGGGAATGTCGAGGCCAAGGAACAGGATCGCGCCGAGAAGGTTGATCGCGACGATCGTGACATAGGTGCCGAGGAAGGGGATCGCCATCGCCTCGGCCGTGACCTTGACAAGCTGTGGCCCCACGAGGGCCGAGACAAGCCCGCCGGCCATGACGTAGCTGATCGCCTTCGGGCGGAAGTCGCCCGATGTGGTGTCGGCCGCCGCAAAGCGGTAGAAGCCCTGCGCCGACATGTAGATGCCGGTGATCCAGGCGCCGATGAGAAACCCGAGGAAAGAGCCCTTCGCAAGGGCGGCCGCGCCGATTACCGCCCCCAGCGCCCCCGCCAGCGCCCCCAGAATGAAGCCGGCGCGTCGGCCGTGGCGCTGCATGAACGGGCTGAGCCAGGGGGCCGTCATCATCGAGCCGAGGACGATCATCGAGATCGGGAGCGTCGCAAGGCAGGCGTTCGGTGCCAGCATCTGGCCGGCGAGCCCGCCGATCGTGAAGATCATCGGCATCTGCGCACCCAGGAAGGCCTGCGCAAGGATCAGGATGAGGACGTTCCGGCGGGCCCGCGCCGGGGCAGAGGCGATATCGGTCATGCGCGCTTGCTAGACCCGCTTGCTGCCGGGCGCAAGGTGCAGGGTTCAGGCGGCCTTCCGCGTGCGGCGCCGGATCTCGCCGTCGATGACATGAGCGAACGAGCCGGCCACGCGCCCCTCCCGAAGCCCCATGTCGGGCAGGGCGTTGCCTTCCGCGTCCTCGGCCGCGAACAGCGGCTCGCCACGGGCCCGGACCGTGGTGGCATAGTGAAACTCGTGGCCGAGAAGGGTCCCCGCGAAGGGTCCGCCCTTCGGTGTCAGCCGCCGATAGCCAAGGTGCAGCCGTCGATCGCGAAAGCTCGTCTCCAGGTTCAGAAGGCCAAGCATGGGGTGGCGCGCGCCGGTCGCGTCCACAAGGCCCTGGCCGAGGACCATGTAGCCGCCGCACTCGCCATAGATCAGCGCTTCCTGTGCCGCCCGCGCCATGCCGGCGCGAAAGGTCGTCGCGCCGGCGATGCGGCCGGCGTGGAGTTCGGGGTAACCGCCGGGCAGGACGACGAATTCGGCCGCGGGATCCGGCGCCTCGTCGGCAAGGGGCGAAAAGAAGCTGATTTCGGCGCCGGCCTGGCGCCAGTCGTTCAGCATGTGCGGATAGGTGAAGGCAAAGGCCTCGTCCCGGGCGATCGCGATGCGCTGGGCCGGCGGGCTGATGCGTGGCCCCGTCACGGCAAAGGGAATGGGATGGGCGACCGAGGCCAGCGCACCAAGATCGACATGGGCCCCGACAAGTCCGCCGACCCGGTCGAGGAAGGCGCGGATGTCCTCTTGCTCGGCCGCCTGGACCAAGCCGAGATGGCGCGACGGCAGCGCCACTTCGGCCGCGCGCGGGATGGCGCCAAGGACGGGAATGTGGGTGGCACGCATCGCCCGGCGCAGCATGGCCTCGTGACGGGGGGTGCCGACGCGGTTCAGGATCACGCCGACGATCTTCACCATGGGGTCGAACTCGGCAAAGCCGCGCACCAGCGGGGCGACCGATTGCGCCATCGCCGCGCAGTCGACGACAAGGACGACGGGAATGCCGAGGATCCGCGCAAGATCGGCCGTGGCCCCGCGGCCGTCCGGTGGCGCGCCGTCGAAAAGGCCCATGGCGCCCTCGACGACAAGAAGGCCTTCGCCATCGGCGGCCAGCGCGCGGATGCGGTCGGGCTGCATTGCCCAGGCATCGAGATTGGGGCAGGGCGCGCCGGTTGCGGCCTCGTGAAAACGGGGGTCGATGTAGTCGGGGCCCGACTTGGCGCCGCGAACGGCCGCCCCCGTGGCGCGAAGGGCTGCCAGAAGGCCAAGCGTGACCGTCGTCTTTCCGGCGCCGCTTGTCGGCGCGGCGATGATGAGCCCGACGCTCATGACGCGGCGGCCGGCTTGTCCCGGCCAAGCGGATCGAGCTCGCGCGGCGCCTCTCCGCGCGCCAGCGCCTGCCAGTCGAGGACCCGACGCATCAGGACCGTTCGGCCGACGCAGATGATGGCGGGCGGCGCCAGGCCGGCCGCGGCGAGGTCCTCGACCGCGCGGCCGAGCGTCGTCTCGAGCACCTGCTGGTCGGGCATCGTCGCCTGCGTGACGATCGCGACGGGCTCGTCCGCGGGGCGCCCGGCCGCGCGCAGATGCCCCACGATCTCGGCGATGTGCTTCATGCCCATGTAGATCACCAGGACCTGGCTGCCGGCCGAGATCGCTTTCCAGTCGAGCGATTGCGGGGTCTCTCCGGACTGGTCGTGGCCGGTCACGAAGGTGACCGACTGGTTCACGTCGCGATGGGTGACGGGGATGCCGGCATAGGCAAGCCCGCCGATACCGGCCGAGATGCCGGGAATGATGCGGAAGGGTACGCCGTGGCGGATCAGCGTCTGCGCCTCTTCGCCGCCGCGGCCGAAGACGAAGGGGTCGCCGCCCTTGAGGCGCACGACCCGCCGCCCGGCGCGGGCGAGCTCGATCAGCCGCAACGAGATGTCGCGCTGGGTAGGCGACGGCTTGCCGCCGCGCTTCCCGGCGTAGATGCGTTCGGCCCGTTCCGGCACCCAGTCGAGAATCTCGGGCCCGACAAGCGCATCGTGCACGACGACATCCGCCTGCCGAAGCGCGTTCAGCCCGTGCAGCGTCAGAAGCCCCGGATCCCCGGGGCCGGCGCCAAGAAGCCACACCCAGCCCGGTTCGAGCACGGGCCAGCCGCCCGGGATATCCGGAAGGACATTGTCCGGTTTCGCGTTCATTTCGTCCTTATGCCTCAATCCGGGGGCACGCGGAAGCGTGGATGGCGCACAACTGCGCGATTGGCGTCGGCCCCGGCCGGTCCTATATTCCGCGCGATGAACGCGACACCAGAGCAAAGATTGCGCCGCGGCTGGACGACCGGCGCCTGCGCCACGGCGGCGGTCCGGGCCGCGCTTTTGGCGCATTGGGCGGGCGTGGCGCCGGCGAGCGTCACGATCACCCTTCCGAGGGGGGAGACGCCGACCTTCCGTGTCGCCGAACTGAACGTCGGGGACGGCTGGGCCGAGGCGGGCATCATCAAGGATGCCGGCGATGACCCGGACGTCACGCATGGCTGTCTTGTGCGGGCCCGCGTCGCGCCGTCCGCCGGCGGAGTCGAGTTCCACGCCGGCGAGGGCGTCGGCACCGTGACCCGGCCGGGGCTGCCCATCCCCCCGGGCGAGCCGGCGATAAACCCGGTGCCGCGCCAGATGATGCGCGCCGTCGTGGAAGAGCTTGCCGCCGCGCATGGCCGGGCGCCGGCCATCGCCATCACCATTTCCGTTCCGGGCGGCGAACTCCTTGCCGCGCGCACCTGGAACCCGCGCCTTGGCATCGTCGGCGGGATCTCGATTCTCGGGACGACCGGCATCGTGCGCCCCTATTCCTGTGCGGCCTGGATTGCCTCGATCCACCGCGGGATCGACGTCGCGCGCGCCGCGGGGCTCGAGCATGTGGCCGGCTGCACCGGTGCCACCTCCGAGGCGGCGGTGCGCGCCCTTCTCAGGTTGCCGGAGCCCGCGCTTGTCGACATGGGCGATTTCGTCGGCGGCATGCTCAAGTACCTCAGGCGCCATCCCGTGCCCCGCGTCACGATCGGCGGGGGGATCGGCAAGATGGCCAAGCTGGCGCAAGGCGCGACGGATCTGCACTCGTCCCGAAGCCAGGTCGACACCGGTGTCCTCAGGGACTGGGCCGCCGAGGCCGGCCTCGGCGATATCGGAGAGACGCAGACTGCGCTCGAGGCGCTCGAACGGGCAGGGCCCGGCCTTGCCGAGGTGGTCGCGGCCCGCGCGGCCGAGCGGGCGGCCGAGATCCTGGACAAGGCACCCGTCGTCCCCGAGGTCATCGTGGTCGGGCGCGACGGCACCGTCCTGGGGCGGGCCGGCGCATGACGCATGTCCTTCTTCTGGCCGGCACGCGCGAGGCGCGCGAGCTTTCCGAGCGCCTCGCCGCAATGGATGACGTGACCGTCACCGCCTCGCTCGCCGGCGTGACAAGGGCCCCCATGCCCATTGCCGCCAGAACCCGGTCGGGCGGCTTCGGCGGCAGGGAAGCCTTCAGAAAATATACTAAAGACAATGG
>RFGD01000182.1 GCA_003696705.1 Alphaproteobacteria bacterium
CGGCAGAGGATCTTGTGGATGACCGTGCCGCGCAATGGCGCGTCGGGAAGCTGGCGCAGGCCGTCAAGCGGCGACAGACGCAGGATGCGCCGCGCGTAGACCGCATAGGGGTCGCGGACAAGGGTCTGGACCTCGGTCACGCTCAGCCGTGTCAGCCGGTGGCTGGCCGGCGGGACCGGCGCCGGGCGCGCGGCGGCCGGGACGCGCTGTTGCGGTGCGTCGATCGCCTGCGCAAGATCAAGGTAACGCTGGCCGCGCGCGCGCATGGCGCGAAGGGCGTCGGCCCCGTCGCCGGGCAGACCGTCGAGAAGGTTCAGAAGCCTGTTGAGCCAGCGTGACGGCACCGTCCGCGCCTCGGCGTCGCGAACCGAGCGGGTGAGCCAGACGTCGCCGCCGGCGATCGCCTGCTGGAAGTCGTGGGCGGAAAGGCCGAGGCGCCGCTCGGGCAGAAGAAGGCCGGCGTCGGCCCGCATCTGGCGCGACAGCCAGGGGTCGGGGCGCGCCGGCTCGGGCCACACGCCTTCGTTGAGGCCGCCAAGGATGACCCGGTCGGCGCGGCGGGCGCGCGCCTCGATCGGCCCCCAGATCATGACGGGATTGCCGGGCGGCACCTTCTCGCGCGCAGCCTCGCGCGAGAAGATGTCGCGGAACAGGACGGCATAGTCGGCAGGCGCAAGTTCGCCCGCGATGTCCGCCGCGGCCTCGAACGTGGTGACGGCGGCGCGGGCGGCGTCGCCGGCGGCGGCGTCCCAAAGCCCGCCCGCGCCCGTTGCCCCGGGGCCTGCGGCAAGCGTCTCGGCGATACCGACATGGGCGCGGAGAAGATCTTCCGCCGGCGCCCTGCCGGTCGCCGCGATGCGCTCGATTGCCCCGGCCAGCCATTCGGCCCATTCGGTCCGCGCCTCGTCGTTTCCTTTCCCCCTGGCCCAGTCGCGAAGGGTGCGGGGGTCGGCCGTGGCCACCGACTTGCGGCGCAGATGAAGCTCGAGCTCGCGGCCGAAGCGCAGGTGGTCGCCCCGACAGCTGGCGGCGACGAGCGGGTGCTTGAGAAGGGCAACGAGCGCGACCCCGTCCGGCGAACGGCCCAGCATGTCCGCGATCTGACAGAGGAGACGCCCCGGCGGGGTCAGGTGCAAGGGCTCGCCGGCGCTGTCGTCGGCGCTGATCCGCCAGCGCTGGAGCGCAGCTTCGACCTGACGGGCAAGGGTGCGGTCGGGGGTCACGAGCGCGACGCGCTGCCCGTTCTCGACCGCCTCGCGGATGCCGATGGCAATGGCCTGGGCTTCCTCGCGGGGGCTGCCGGCCTCGAGGAGCGTCACCCCTCTGGTCGCCTCGGGGATGTCGCGAAGGGAGGGACCTTCGCGAAGCCACTGGTCGGTCACGGGCGCGGGCCGCAATGCAAGCGAGACGAGGCGGTTGCGCGCCGTGTTTTCCGGCTGCGCCGTCGTCCACGGGCGGACGTCCTGGGGCGATGTGCCAAGCTCATCGACCAGCCGCCGATACCGGAACTGCGGATGATCCTCGGCGGTCAGACTGTCGTCGAGGGCCTTCCACGCGTGGTCGGGCATGTCGAAGTCGAACCCCGGCAGGATGATCGCGCCGGCGGGAAGCCGGGCGACCGCCTTCATGAGATCGCGGCTCGCCCCGCGAGAGCCCGTCGAGCCCACGACGATCAGGGGGTCGGTGGGGGGCGCGGCCTCCCAGGCGGCGATCGTGCGGTCGATGATGTGGCGAAGCCGGCCGGCCTCGTCGCGGGTGCCCTCGGCCTCGAGCATGTCGAGCACGATGTCGATGAAGCGCCGGCCGAGCTGCCAGTGGGCGGCGTGCTCGGCCACGTCGATGCGGTCGATGGCGTCGCGGCCGACGGCCTCGAACTGCATTTCCTCCAGAAGGCCGGCCAGGCTGTCGGCCAGGTCGAAGGCGTCATGCTCGGGGGCAAGTCCCGGCTCTCGCTCGAGAAGCGCGCGCACGACGCGCAGAAGCTCGAGCCGGCGTGCGAGCGGCGAGACGGCCTCGGGTACCTCGTGCGGCAGGGCAAGCGCCCAAGGGTCCGTCACAAGATTGATCCTCGGCAAGAGCGCCGCGCCCCGGCTGGCCGCTTCCTCGACGAGCGCGGCCGAAAGCGCCTGCTCCATGGACCGGGCGTTCGCCAGAAGCGTCACACGCGCCAGCGCCGTCGGCGGCCGGTCGCCCAGCCGCTCGAAAAGGCCCTGGACGACCGCGCGGGGAAAGTCGACACCGGGCGGCAGGGCGAACAGGCGCGGGGTCGTCGGATCAGCCTCGAACATCTTCGTCATCCTTCAAGAGCCGCTCGGCCGCGGCGATTCCGTCCGGGTGCCCGACATCGACCCAGCTGCCCCGGTGGCGCAATCCGAACAGGCGGCCCGAGGCAATCATGCGATCGAAGACGACATTGAGCGAGAAGGCACCATCGGGCCAGTCGGCGGCATCGGAAAGTGACAGGATCGCCAGGCCGGCGTAGGTCAGCGGTCCGCCACGGCGGATCGGACCCGGGTCGCCCGAGGCGGCGAAGTCACCGCCGCCCGCATGTGCCAGGCGGTCCGGTGGCGCCACGAGAAGAAGCAGCCCGTCCATCCGCGACGGGTCCCATGCGCTGGCCAGCGCGTCGATGGCGTTGGGGCCCGACAGGATGGCGTCGACGTTGATCGTGACCACCGCTTCGGCGTCGAGAAGCGGGCGGGCCTTCTTCAGGCCGCCGCCGGTCTCGAGAAGCCGGCCGCGCTCGTCCGAGATCAACACACCCCTGTTCCGAAGATGTGCCGCCATCATGTCGGCGAAGTGGTGGACGTTGACGACGATGCGCCCGATGCCCGCCTCGCGCGCGAGCGCGATGGCGTGATCGACGAGGGGCCGGCCTGCGACCTCGACCAGCGCCTTCGGACGCGAAAGCGTCAAGGGTGCCATGCGCGTGCCGAGGCCGGCCGCGAAGATCATTGCGGCGTCGGGGCGGCGGCGCATTGACGTCGTATCCTTTCCAGAACGGCCTCCGTGGGGGGCGGAAGGCAGTCGTGTATCAGCTCGCGAAGGGCCGCGAGTTCTGGTTGGGCCAGGGCCATCTCGAGATGGCGCCAGACGCGCGGCAGAAGGGCCACGTAGCCGGGTTTGCCGTCGCGCACGCAAAGACGCGCGAAAACGCCAAGGATGCGCAGGTTGCGCTGTGCCGAAAGCGTCGCCTCGGCAAGTGCGAAGGCGTCGGGATCGGCGCCGCTTCCCGCAAGGTAGCGGGCGCGGGCGGCCGTCGCGACCGCCACGGGCACGTCGCGGCGGGCATCGGCCAGGAGCGAGACGAGGTCATAGGCGGGATGGCAGGCCATCGCGTCCTGAAAATCCAGAAGGCCCACGCGCGCAACGCCCTTGCGCTCGGGCAACCAGAGCAGGTTCTCGGCGTGAAAGTCGCGCAGCGCCAGCACCTCGGGGCTTCCGGCATGGCGTGCTGACAGGGCGCGCACCGTCGCGACCACTGCATCGCGCGCGGCGGCGTCCGGGGCTTGCGCGCCCGTTCCGTGGCGCGCATACCATTCGACCGAAAGCCCGGCCAGACTGCCCAGCGTCGCGGCGTCGTAATGACCGATCCCCTCGGGCAGGGGCGCCTCGGCAAGGGCCAGAAGGACGTCGACCGCTGCCATGTAGATCTCGTGCTCGAGGCCGGGGTCGGCGGCGGCGACCCGCGCGTAGAGCCCGTCGCCGAGGTCCTCGAGAAGAACGAGGCCTTGGGCCGGCTCGGCGGCCATGACATCGGGTGCCGAAAGGCCAAGGGCCTTCAGATGCGCCGCGATGCGAAGGAAGGGCAGGACGCTCTCGGCGGTCGCGGGCGGTGCGTCCATCAGGATCGCGCGCCCGCCGTCCTGCCGGACAAGGCGGACATAGCGCCGCGCCGAGGCGTCTCCGGCAAGGGGAGTGCGCTGCGCATCCCCCCAGCCCGCCGTGGCCAGGAAGTCCTCGATCGCGGCCGCGCGCGCGGTTCCGGTCACGACCCGGCCTCCGCACCGAGGGCCCCGAGGACCCGTTCCCATCCCGCGCCCCGGGGCGTGATCTCGACGATCCGGGCTTCCGGACGGTCGGGCGGAATGCGAAAGGACATCCAGAGCGCGCGCGACGGCGTCATGGTGCCAAGGCGGTCGGGCCATTCGACGAGGGTCAGCGCTTGGGAAAGCGCCCCTTCGAGGCCGAGTTCCGCAAGCTCGGAGGGGTCCGCGAGCCGGTAGAGATCGGCATGCCAGATCTCGAGCGGGCCGGCATGATAGGTCTGGACGATCGTGAAGGTCGGCGAGGGCACGTCTTCGACCGCGCCATGGCGGGCCTGAAGCGACTGGATGAGGGCGCGGGCGAAATGCGTCTTGCCCGCGCCGATATCACCCTGAAGGAGAAGCGTGTCTCCGCTTCGAAGGACGCCGCCCAGGCGTTCGGCCAGCGCCGCTGTCGCCTCGGGTCCTTCAAGGGTCATGACGATGGGGCGGGCTTCGGAGGGGCGGGTGATCATGGCCTCAGTCTTAACGCCGTCATCGACGCCGGCAAGCCCTTCCAAGGCGGTTTGCGAAGTGCTACTGCGGGGGGCGACAAGGACCAGGTGGGGACCCAAGTGACCAAACGCGCGCTAATTACCGGCATCACCGGACAGGACGGCTCGTATCTTGCCGAGTTCCTGCTCGAGAAGGGATACGAGGTGCACGGCATCAAGCGGCGGGCCTCGCTCTTCAACACGCAGCGCATCGACCACATCTATCAGGACCCGCACGAGGCGAACCCGCAGCTTCGCCTGCACTACGGGGATCTGACCGATACTTCCAACCTGACGCGCATCCTGGCCGAGGTGCGGCCCGACGAGGTATACAACCTTGGTGCGCAAAGCCACGTCGCGGTCAGTTTCGAGGTGCCCGAGTATACCGCCGACGTCGATGCCATCGGCACGCTTCGGCTTCTCGAGGCGATCCGCTTTCTGGGGCTCGAGAAGACCACGCGCTTCTACCAGGCCTCGACGTCCGAGCTTTATGGCCAGGTTGCCGAGAGCCCCCAGACCGAACGCACGCCGTTCCATCCCCGCTCGCCCTATGCCGTGGCGAAGCTTTACGCCTACTGGATCACCGTGAACTATCGAGAGGCCTACGGGATGTATGCCTGCAACGGGATCCTCTTCAATCACGAAAGCCCGCGCCGGGGCGAGACCTTCGTGACGCGGAAGATCACGCGTGGGCTTGCCAACATTGCGCAGGGGCTCGAACGGTGCCTTTACATGGGCAACATCGATGCGCTGCGCGACTGGGGGCATGCGCGCGACTATGTGCGCATGCAGTGGCTGATGCTGCAACAGGACACCCCGGACGACTTCGTCATTGCCACCGGAGAGCAGCATTCTGTTCGCGAGTTCCTGACCTGGGCTGCCGAGGATCTTGGCATCTCGCTGCGGTTCGAGGGAACGGGCCTTGACGAGGTCGGCGTCGTCGAAGCGGTCAGCGGCGACCGCGCCCCCGCGGTGCGGCCGGGCGACGTCATCGTGCGCATCGACCCGCGCTATTTCCGGCCCGCCGAGGTCGAGACTCTCCTTGGTGATCCGACCAAGGCGCGCGAGAAGCTCGGGTGGGTGCCCGAGATCGGCCCGCGGGAGATGTGCCGCGAGATGGTCGAGGAAGACCTGAAGATCGCCCGCCGCCATGCGCTGCTGCGCGAGCACGGGCTCGACATGCCGGTTTCCATCGAGGGCTGAGCGCATGCGGATACATGTTGCCGGACATCGCGGCATGGTCGGTTCGGCCATCGTTCGCCGGCTCGAGGCCGACGGCACCCACGAGGTGATCTGTCGCCCCCGGGCCGAACTGGACCTTACCGATCAGGCGGCGGTCCGCGCCTTCTATCGCGACGAGCGGCCAGACGCCGTCATCCTGGCGGCGGCGAAGGTCGGCGGGATCCACGCCAACAACACCTATCCGGCCGACTTCATCTATCAGAACATGATGATCGAGGCGAACCTGATCGAGGGCGCCTTCCGGGCCGGTGTCGAGCGGCTCGTCTTCCTTGGTTCGTCCTGTATCTATCCCCGCGAGGCACCGCAGCCGATCACCGAAGAGGCCCTTCTGACCGGCCCGCTCGAGCCGACCAACGAGCCCTATGCCGTCGCCAAGATCGCCGGCATCAAGCTTTGCGAA
>RFGD01000183.1 GCA_003696705.1 Alphaproteobacteria bacterium
GACTTTGCCCAGCGGATGCAGGACGGCGACCGGTTCTACTACCTCTACCGGATGCCGATGGGTCACCACCTGGGCGACCAGATCATCGGCGAGCAGTTCCTCGATCTGGTCCAGCGGACCACGGGCCTCGAGCACACGGGCGATGCCTTCGTCTCGCCCTCGGCGACCTACGTCCTGGATGGCGGCGCGCAGAACGTTGCCGACAACCAGAAGACGGACGTCGATGCCAACAATGACATCAACGACTACTTCAACGCCATCTACGAAAACCTGCCCGACAGCGTGAAGAACTTCGTCGTTGCCAACAACAGCTTCGAAGTCGACTCGCTTGCCGATGACGGTTCGGGCCCGGTCGTCGAGGACCCGACCAACGGCAACTGGATGCAGGGCACGCCGTCGAACCTTTCGGGCTGGGAAATCAAGCCGCCGGTGACGGGCCCCGTGGATGGCGGTCTGTTTGCGCCGGCCGATGCGATCAGCGACCCGACGGGGCACAACGGCACCAACGTCGCGTGGCTTCGCAACGAGACGAGCCTGGCGCAGGACACGGGTCACGCCATCGCGGAGGGCGCCACCTACACGTTGAAGTTCAACGTGGGCGACCGCAGCGATCAGGGCTTCGGGGGCGGCGTCGCCTACCTGAAGACCGCCGGCGGGATCATCCTTGCCGCAGCGCCGCTGGTGACGCCTTCCGACGGCGGCTGGGCCGAGATGGAAGTCACCTACACGGACGACGGCACCTATGCCGGCGAAACCCTGGTGATCGAGATCAAGTCCGGCCCCGGCGGCCAGCAGATCCTGATCGACGACGTCTCGCTTACCGAGACGACGCCGGGCGGGTCGGCCAATGACGGGCACATCGTGGTCGCGGGCCTTGACGGCAACGACTACATCGTGGCCGGCCTCGGCGACGACGTGATCTACGGCGACGCCGGCGACGACGTCATCGAAGGTGCCCAGGGCAACGACGTTCTCTACGGTGGTGAAGGCAACGACTGGATCACCGACTACGAGAACGACGACTTCATCCACGGCGGCGCAGGCGACGACTACCTGTTCGCCGGCCCGGGCATCCTCGACACCGTCCACGGTGGCGACGGCAACGACGAAGCCCACGGCGGTGACGGCATCGACGAGGTCTTCGGCGACGATGGCGACGACCGTCTGTATGGCGAGGGCGACACCGACCTTCTGATGGGTGGCCTCGGCAACGACTACATCGACGGCGGTGACAGCGTTGACGAAGCCTTCGGCGGCGACGGCAACGACTGGCTGCGCGGTGGCGTCGGCGACGACAACCTGAACGGCGGTGCCGGGAACGACCTCATGGAAGGCGGCCTCGGGCCGGTGGCCAACGACGGCGACCGGATGAACGGTGACTGGATCGGCCTCACTCAGGTCGGCGCGAACGAGACGGCCGGCAATACGGGCGTCCCGGGCGACATGGACATCGTCAGCTACGAGGAAGCCGGCTATGGCGTCACGGCCAGCCTGCAAAGCTCGAACGCCAACGGCACGGTGTCGAACATGCTTGACACCTATGCCCTGGACGAAGGCCTTGTCGGCTCGGGCTATGACGACATCCTCGAGGGTGCCGATGCCAACACGCTGACCGGCAATGGTCCGAAGAACCAGCTGATCGGTGGCGCCGGCAACGACCGTCTGACCGGTCTTAGCGACGACGACTGGCTGTTCGGCGACGCGGCGGTGGTCCGCAACGACCTGTGGGCCGACATCCCGGCGACGCTGGACTTCCTGGACAATGGCGTCCTCGACGACACCGCGTCCTACACCGTCATCAGCGACTGGTTCGCCACGGGCGAAGACCGTCCGGTCTTCAACGACACCGGCGAGATTGGTCACATCCTTGGCGACAACGGTGCGCAGGGCGACATGGACGTCGCGATCTATCGCGGCAACCGTGCCGACTACACCATCACCCAGGATCCGACGACGGGCGTCGTCACGATCATGGACAACCGTGACCCGGCCACGACGGTCGACCCGGCCACGGGCGTCAACAGCCACGACGGCACGGACCATCTTCTGGGCATCGAGATGCTCGAGTTCGCCGATGGCACCGTGTCGATGGTCGAGGCGCTGAACCAGCCGCCCTCCGTTGCGGGCGCGGCCGGGGCCGAGACCTGGACCGTCGGCAACGGCGCCGTCCCGATCGAGACGGCCGTGACGGTGACCGATCCCGACACCACGATGCTGCAGTCGGCGACGATCACCCTGACGAACCCGCAGACCGGGGATGTCGTCGCGGCCAACACGATGGACGCCGCATGGCCGGCGGGCATCATGGCCACGGTGACCGGAACGACCGTCATGCTGACGGGCGCGGCCACGGCTGCGGACTATCAGACGGCGATCGGTCTGGTGACCTTCGACAACACCGATACCACCCCGACGGTTGCCACGCAGCGCGTCTTCGAGGTGGTGGTGAACGACGGCCTTGCCGACAGCCCGGTCTACACCGCGCTTGTCGACATCCAGGGTGGCGCCCCGATCCCGTCGCAGAACTGGGTGTGGAACGTCGGCGACGCGCCGCTGAACATCACTGCGCTTGACGCGCAGGGTCCGATGGACACGGTGACGATCAACGGCGATCTGACCCAGGCGATCGAGGAGAAGTTCGAGATCTTCACCCAGCCGTTCGCCATCGGCGAGAAGGGCTACACCGGCACGGCCGAGATCGTGATCTACTACCAGAACACGCTCGTGGCCGAGATCACGGGGGTCGAGGAAATCGTCGTCAACGGCGGCGGTGGCGGAGACGAGTTCGACGTGCGCGGCAACTTCGCGCCGACGAGCCTCGCCTACAACACCATCACGCTGATCGGCGGCGACGGCAACGACGCGGTGGACATCACGCAGCTTCAGTCGGACCACCGGATCGTGTTCAACGGCGGCAACGGCCAGAACGTCGTGCTTGGCCCCCAGCGTCAGCAGGACGTCCTGAACAACGCCGGCTATCTGAACGCGCCGGCCCAGGACCAGGTCGTGACCGGCACCACGGCTGCCGACACCCTCGAGACTGCCGACGGAAACGACATGGTGTTCGGCCTCGCCAAGGCGGACAACATCCTTGGCCATGGCGGCAACGACATGCTGTTCGGCGACTTCGGTCGTGACCGCATCTTCGGCGGTGCCGGAGACGACATGATCGAGGGTGGCCGTGGCCGTGACACGGTGTTCGGTGGCGACGGGGACGATGTCATCCTCGCCTCGGCGCAGGACGGCAACGACGCGTACCATGGCGGCGCCGGCGCCGACACGCTCGACATGTCGGGTGTCCATGCCGATGCGACCGTCGAGCTGAGCTCGGGCCTCATGGGGCGTGGCAGCGCGCAAAGCGCCGCTACCGGCAACGACACGCTCTGGGACATCGAGAATGTCGTGACCGGTGATGGCAACGACGTCATCATCGCGGGCGACGGTGTCAACGTGATGGACGGTGGCGACGGGGACGACATCTTCGTCTTCGGAACTGCCGCGGCCGCCGACGGTGACGTCATCGCGGACTTCCAGCCGGGCGACACGATCGACCTGAGCGGGATCGACGCCGATGGCAGCATGGCTGGTGACCAGGCCTTCACGCTGGTGTCGGGTGGCTTCACGGGTGCGATGGGCGAGCTCATCGTCACCCACGAGACCCGGGCCGACGGCGACTACACGGTCGTCCAGGGCGAGATCGACGGTGTTGGCGGTGCCGACTTCTCGATCGACATCAAGGGTCACCACGACCTCACCGAAGGCAACTTCACCCTCTGACGACAACAGGCCGGGCGGCATGCGCCGCCCGGCTTCCTCGGATAACCGTTCTGATCGGGTGCACCAATGGCCAAGAATACAAAAAACGGACCGGCTCGGAAGGCGAAGGCGACGGATGCGCTGCGCGGCTTCAAGGGCGTTGCGGTCTTCCTTTTCGCGATTTCGGGCATCATCAACATCCTCGCCCTCACCGGCTCGTTCTACATGCTCCAGGTCTATGACCGGGCGCTCACGAGCGGCAGCGTCGCGACGCTGACGGCCATCTCGGTCCTCGCGATCGGGCTCTACATGTTCCAGGGCATCTTCGACATGATCCGCTCGCAGATCCTCGTCCGGATCGGCGCGCGGCTGGACCAGAAGGCGGCGCCGCTGGCCCACAAGGTGGCAATCGACATGCCGCGCTACGGATTCTCGACCTCGGAGGCGCTCGAACGCGGCCGCGACGTCGACACCGTGCGCGGCTTTCTTGGCAGTCACGGCCCGATGGCGCTGTTCGACCTGCCGTGGATGCCGCTGTTCCTCGCCTTCGTGTATTTCCTGCATCCCATTCTCGGGGCGCTCACCGCAGGCGGCGCCTTCATCCTGGCGATGCTGACCATCGCCACCGAGGTGATGACGCGCAACAAGGCGGCCGAAAGCCACAAGGCGGCCATTGCCCGGAACCGCATTGCCGATTCCAATGCGCGCAATGCCGAGGTGCTGAAGGCCATGGGCTTTGCCGGCCGGGCCATCGCGCGCTTCCGCGCCGCGAACGAGGAACACCTCCGGCTGCACACGAAAAGCAATGACGTCGCCGGCACCTTCGGCTCGCTCTCGCGCGTCATGCGCATGATGCTTCAGTCGGCCGTCCTTGGCACCGGCGCCTATCTCGTCATCAACGGCCAGATGAGCGCAGGCGGGATCATCGCCGCGTCGGTCGCGTCGGCCCGTGCCCTTGCGCCCATCGACCTTGCCATCGGCAACTGGAAGAACATCGTCTCGGCGCGCGCTGCCTTCAAGCGCCTGAAAGAGACGCTCGTCGCACTCGACGAGGCGCAGGAGCCGATGCCCCTGCCCGACCCGGAACACAGCCTGAAGGTCGAGGGCATCACCGTTGCCGCGCCGTCGAACGGCCGCGTCCTGCTCAGCGACGTGAGTTTCGAGCTGAAGGCCGGCGAGGCCCTTGGCGTCATCGGCCCGAGCGGCGGCGGCAAGACGACCCTGGTCAAGGCGCTGACGGGCATCTGGCCGGTCCTTCGCGGCTCGGTCCGCCTTGATGACGCCGACATCGCGCACTGGTCCGAGGACTCGCTCGGCCGGCTCATCGGCTATCTCCCGCAGGAGGTTGCGCTTCTCGACGCCGACATCCGGCAGAACATCGCCCGGCTCGAGGAAAACCCCGACCCGAAGAAGATCGTCCGCGCGACCCAGCTTGCCGGCGTGCACGAGATGATCGTGCGCATGCCCGACGGCTATCAGACGGCCCTCGGCCCCATGGGCGCGGCGCTCTCGGGCGGTCAGCGCCAGCGCATCGGCCTTGCCCGCGCGCTTTACGGGGATCCGTTCCTTGTGGTCCTGGACGAGCCGAACTCGAACCTCGATGCCGAGGGCGAAGCCGCCCTGACCAAGGCGGTCGAGGACATCAAGGCCCGTGGCGGCATCGCGATCGTCATCGCGCACCGCCCGAGCGCCCTGGCCGCCGTGGACAAGGTCGCCGTCATTCAGGACGGCAAGATGACCGCCTTCGGCCCGCGCGAGGAGATCCTGAAACAGGTTCGCAAGCCTGCCGGCGCCGTGGCCGACCTCAAGCCGCGCACGGGCGCTGACGGCAGTGCCGAACCGAAACCCAAGACGGCTGCGAAAACGGCCGCCAGCATGCGGGTGGTTGCAAAATGATACAGATCAAGTCCAGAGAATCGGCCGCCTCCGGCCCCAACCGGAACCGGCCCTACGCGTTCGGCGACGAGCGGGCTTCGCTTCGGGGTCCCGGGATCGTCGGCCTCGCCCTGGCTGCCATCGCCACCTACTTCAGCCAGTTCTTCAATTCGGCCGAAGCCGCGGCCCCGGGCGCCGAGGATGATGCCCGCGGCCCGGAAGCGCCCGGCGAACAGATGACGCGGGAAGCGCCGAGGACCCAGGCGCCGGTCCGCCTCGAGGAAGGCGGGGGAAACCCGGCGGCCGAGGATGTCCCGACGACCGACGTTGTCGAGGCCGAGGGTCGCACGGTCCTTCACTTTCCGCGCGCCACGCTGGGGTCGGGGTGGTTCACCCAGACCGTCAGCGTCATCGAGCCCGGTCCCGGCTTCTCGATCCACGCGCCGGTCGCCTCGAATTCCGACCGTCCGCCCGTGGCGCTGCCGGACCCGACCCAGGGCGGCGGGGCGCCCAGCGGCGCAGCCGCCGGCGGTGCGGCAACGACCGGGCAGCGCGCGCGCGATGCGAACGCCGACGCCGAGGAAGAGCGCAACCGCGCGCCTCAGCGGCGGGGACCGGTCGAGCTTGGAGAGATGACGGTCTGCCCGGCCTTCCTCATCACGGTCGGGATGCTCCTCGAAGGTGCCTCCGATGCCGACGGGGACACGCTTTCGGTCACGGACCTCGTGGCGTCATCGGGCACGCTGACCCCGACCGACGGCGGGTGGCTCTATACCCCCGACCCGACGGTCACGGGGCCGGTGGTCCTGAGCTACCAGATCACCGACGGCAAGGACGGAACCGCCCAGACCGCGCATTTCGAACTGGTGCCGAACACGATCGAAGGCACGAACAACAGCGATCTTCTGGTCGGCAGCGAGTGCATCGACCAGATCGACGGCATGGACGGCGACGACAACATCGTTGCGCGCGGCGGCAATGACATCATCCGCGGCGGCGACGGCGACGACCACATAGTCGGCGGCGGCGGCGACGACACCATCTTCGCGGGCGCGGGCGACGACATCGTCTACGCCGGCGCAGGCGACGATGTCGTGTTCGGCGGCACCGGCAATGACTGGATCATCGCCGGGTCGGGCGACGACGTCGTCTACGGCGAAGAAGGCAACGACACGATCGAGGGCGACGGCGGCAAGGACATCCTGTTCGGGGGCGAAGGAAACGACACCATCTCGGACGGCAGCGGTGCCGACGTCGTCGACGCCGGACAGGGCGACGATCTTGTCATGGCCACGGCCGACCAGTCGCGCGACGCCCTGGCCGGCGGCGCCGGCGAAGACACCCTCGACGCTTCGGACGGCGACACCGACGTGACCGTCGACCTCTCGGCCGGCACGGTCGAGATGGGCGACGCGCCGGCCGACGCCATCTCGGGCTTCGAGCAGCTCGTGACCGGCGACGGCGACGACACCGTCCTTGGCGACGACGAGGCCACGCGGATCGAGACGGCCGCCGGCGACGACGAAGTGACGGACGGCGCGGGCGCCGACGTCGTGGATGCCGGCGACGGCGATGACCGTGTGATCGTGGCGGCAGATTCCGACGCGGACA
>RFGD01000020.1 GCA_003696705.1 Alphaproteobacteria bacterium
CGCGCGCGCGTGACTTGGCAGAGAGAACGAGGCGACCCCCCGCAGGGCGCCGCCTCGTCCCCCTCTGGCCACGGTGCGAGCGATGGCGCAGAGGAACGGGGAATTCCTTTTCGCCCTCAGGGCTTCTCGTCTTCGGATTTCATGTCGCGGCCCCCGACCAGACGCAGCCGCGGGCGTGCGGGATGGCCGCCGGCGGCCTTGGCGGCGCCCTCCACCGGGACCTGGTCGGGACCGGCGAAGGGCGCCTGCGCTTCGGCTATGCCAAGGACATCGTCGTCCTGCCGGAGAGGGGGGGTGTCCGGCAGTTTCTCGTCGTCGATGATGACCTCGGTGACCTCGAAGCGGCGCGGCACGCCAAGAACGGGACCGTGAAGGGCGATGCAGCCAAGGGCGCGGGTGGTTGCGCCGGCCGCATCGGCAAGCGGCAGGACGATCATGTGGCCCGAGATGGGCGGAAGGCCGCCCGCGCGGCTTTCGAGGCGCAGTTCGACCGGGTTCTCGGCGGTGAACACGCGGTCGATCACGTCTTCTGCCCAGCGGCGGTGTTCGGGTTCGAAAATGGCCCGAAGCGGCATCGCCCGCATGTCCATCCCCAGTAGCGCCGAGACACGTTCGCCCACGACCCGAAAGCGGATGTTTCCGTCGCCCACGCGCTCGAGAATGAACGAGCAGTCGAGGGCGGAAGACAGATCGGCGGGCCTGATGTCCGCATGCCTTGGCAGCGCGTTGCCGTCCCGCAGTCCGTTCCAGTATCGAAGCACTTCGCCCAAGATTCCGTCCCGCATTTCTGTTCCTGGTGTCGCCGGGTCAACGTTCCGTCGGTTCCGCCAGCCGGTTCATGGGTCGTTGTCCGCGGCGGGGCCGTCTGTTAACCCTTCGTCTCAAGGATTTCGATTTTGTTAACCTTTCTCAACTCACCAAATCTGGGGAATGCAGGACAGCCGATGCTCAGATCCATGACAGGTTTCGCCAGCCGCACCGGCCAGGCAGGGGGATTTCAGTGGGTCTGGGAGGCGCGCAGCGTCAATGCGCGCGGGCTCGACATGCGCCTTCGGCTGCCCGAGGGGCTCGAGGCGCTCGAACCCTGGCTTCGCGCGGAAATCGCGCGTCGGCTCCATCGTGGGAATGTCGCCATGACGCTCAGGATGCAGCGGCCGGCGGCCAGCCGTTTCGCCCTGGATGCCGAGGCACTGGGCGCGGCCATGACCGCGCTCCGCGAGGTCGAGGGCGCGGCGCACGCGGCGGGTGTCACGCTCGGGCCCTCGACGGCCGCCGACGTTCTTCTGATCCGTGGGGTCCTTGACGGTGCGGCCGGGGACGCGGCGCCGGACCCGGACGTCCTTGACGCGATCAAGGCCGATGCCGCCGCCGTCCTCGACGCCCTGGCCGAGATGCGTGCGGCCGAAGGCCGGGCGCTGACCGAGGTCATCGGCGGCCAGATCGACCGCATCGCCACGCTGACCGAGACGGCGGCGCGCCTGGCCGAGGAGGGCCGCGCCGAGATCGCCGAGGCCTTTCGGCGAAACCTGAACCGCATCCTCGAAGGGGTGGCCGAGGCCGATCCCGACCGCGTCGCGCAGGAGCTTGCGCTTCTGGCCGTGAAGGCCGATGTGACCGAAGAGATCGACCGGCTTCGCGCCCATGTCGCGGCGGCGCGCGATCTTCTGTCCGCCGAGGGCCCCGTCGGCCGTCGGCTCGATTTCCTGACGCAGGAGTTCAACCGAGAGGCCAACACACTCTGCTCGAAGGCGCCGACGAGCGCGCTGAAGACGGTCGGGCTTGACCTCAAGGCGGTGATCGATCAGATGCGCGAGCAGGTCCAGAACGTGGAGTGAGCATGCAGATCAAGCGGCGCGGTCTTCTCATCATTCTGTCGTCACCGTCGGGGGCCGGAAAATCGACGCTGTCGCGCCGCCTCATGGAATGGGACCCGAGCATCCGCTTTTCCGTCTCGGCCACGACACGCCCGCCGCGCCCCGGCGAAGTGGACGGTCGCGAATATCATTTCCTTGACCGCGAGACGTTCGAGCGGATGGTCGACGAGGGTGCCTTCCTCGAACACGCCGAGGTTTTCGGGAACCTCTACGGCACGCCGCGCGCGCCCGTCGAGGCCGCGATCGAGGAAGGCAACGACATCCTGTTCGACATCGACTGGCAGGGCGGCCAGCAGATCAGGAACTCGCCATTGTCCGAGGATGTGGTGTCGATCTTCGTGCTGCCGCCCTCGATCCGGGCGCTCGAAGCGCGGCTGCGCAAGCGCGGCCAGGACCCTGAAGAGGTGATCCGCGCGCGCATGTCGCGCAGCCGGGACGAGATCAGCCACTGGGCCGAGTACGACTATGTCCTCGTCAACGACGACCTCGAGCGCTGTTCGACCGAAGTCGAGACGATCGTCAGCGCCGAACGCCTGCGCCGGCGTCGCCGCCCGGGCCTGACCGAGTTCGTCCGCAGTCTCAACCGCGAATTCGAGGAGCTCATGGGATGACACTCTACGCGCTCGACGGCATCGTGCCGACACTGCCCGAGGATGGCGATTTCTGGATCGCGCCGGACGCGAACGTGATCGGCAAGGTCGTCATCGAAAGCGGCGCGTCGGTGTGGTTCGGCTGCACCCTGCGCGGCGACAACGAGGAGATCCGCATCGGCCGCGGCACGAACGTGCAGGAAAACACGGTCATGCATACCGACATGGGCTATCCGCTGACCGTAGGGCCGGACTGCACCATCGGCCACAAGGCGGTGCTTCACGGCTGCACGATCGGCGAAGGCACGCTCGTCGGCATGGGGGCGACGATCCTGAACGGCGCGCGGATCGGGCGTAACTGTCTGATCGGGGCCGGCGCGCTTGTGACCGAAGGCAAGGAGATCCCCGACCGGTCGCTGGTCGTCGGTGCGCCGGGGCGTGTGGTGCGCACGCTGGACGACGCGGCGGTGAAGGCGCTTCTGGCTTCGGCCGAGCATTATCGAGAGAACATGCGTCGCTTTCGCTCGGGGCTGCAGCCGCTCGGCTGACGAAAGGGCAAGGCCGGTCGCCTTGGCGCCGCGCGGCCCCCAGACGGTGCCCGCAGCGACGTTTGCCGTCGCGATCCCGCGGCCCGGAGCGATCGCCGCCCGATGGCGGGATCAGACGGGGTTCGAGGGGCGAAGGGTGGCGTGCGGCCCGAAAGCGACGCGGCGCCTAGCCGTCGGCGGCCCCGGCGCGGGGGCTGATCCGGATCTCGACCCGTTCGGGATCGTCGCGGACGGTCACGCGTTCACCTTCCAGAATGGCAAGACGCAGGAGCGGGAACTGAACTTCGGCGGCCGTGGGGGGTGTCGGTGCGGCCTCGCCCCGGAGGATCCCCCAGAGCGCCGGGTCCACGCGCAATCTTTCGGCGACGGTGAACAGATGCCAGCCGTCGGCATCGCGGTGGACACGGATTTCGCCGCCGAAGGGCAGCGCGCATTCGAGGCAAAGGATCGAGAGGAAGGCAAGCCGCGCTTCGCGTCGGGCAACGTCGCCGTCGACGCGCCAGCGCACGCGGATGCGGCCGTCGGCATGGACGCCCTCGAGGATGTCGCGAAGTTCGGCCCCGGCCACGGGCGGCGCCCCTTCGGCATTGCCGAAGGCGATACGGAAGAACCGGACGCGTGCATTGGCCGCCGCGACGCTGTCGGCAAGAAGCCCGACCTCGGGGCCGGGGGCGACGCCGGCCATGGAAAGAAGCTCGAGCCCGTTGCCAATCGCCCCGATGGGGCTGATAAGATCGTGGCAGATGCGCGAACCGATCAGCGCCGAGAGACGGCCGACCTCGTCAAGCATGGCGGTCACTTCCGACGGAGGTTTCATGGACGATCCGAACGCCCTTCTCGAGCCCGGGACGCTGGTGCGCCATCCGGACCAGCCGGACTGGGGCCTCGGCCAGGTGCAGTCGAACGTGGCCGGACGGGTCACCGTCAATTTCGAGCATGTCGGCAAGGTCCTTGTGATGAGTGCCCATGTTTCCCTCGACGTGGTCGACGATACCGATGGCGGGAAGTCTGCCGCGCCTTAGGTAAACACAACCTTAACGCGAAGACCAGTCCCCGAGCCCGACCACGCCGACGTCATCCTTGCGGGAAGGCCCGGCACCGATTACATAGCGGCGGCGTTCAACGTCGTCGGACAGGACATGACCCAGGGCAACGAGGGGCTGACGGTCCGTATCGCGCGGTCCGAGGCCGACCTTCTTGGTGCGCAGCGGCTGCGCTATGACGTCTTCGTCAGGGAACTGGGCGGCAGCGGCCCCATGGTCGATCACGAACGCCGTCTCGAACGGGATGCGCTCGACCCGTTCTTTGACCATCTCGTGCTTGTCGACCCCTCTCGGGACGAGGCGCGGCTCGAGCATGTCGTCGGCGTCTACCGTCTTCTGAC
>RFGD01000184.1 GCA_003696705.1 Alphaproteobacteria bacterium
CCGGACGACATCTATGTGTCGCCAGACATGATCCGGCAATATGCCCTTCGGACCGGGGACACGATCGAAGGGGTCATTCAGGCCCCGCGCGAGAACGAGCGCTACTTCGCCCTGACCCGCGTCCTGAAAATCAACTTCGAGGATCCCGAGAAGGCTCGCCACAAGGTCGCCTTCGACAACCTTACGCCGCTCTACCCGACCGAGCGGCTCAAGATGGAGATCGAGGAAGAGCCCACCAAGAAGAACCTCTCGGGCCGCGTGATCGACCTGGTGGCGCCGCTGGGCAAGGGGCAGCGGGCCCTTATCGTGGCGCCGCCGCGGACGGGCAAGACGGTCCTTCTTCAGAACATCGCGCACTCGATCGAGAAGAACCATCCCGAGTGCTATCTGATCGTTCTTCTCATCGACGAACGGCCCGAGGAAGTGACGGACATGCAGCGCAGCGTGAAGGGCGAGGTGGTGTCGTCCACCTTCGACGAACCCGCGACGCGGCATGTCGCCGTGGCCGAAATGGTGATCGAGAAGGCCAAGCGTCTTGTCGAGCACAAGCGCGATGTCGTGATCCTGCTCGATTCGATCACGCGGCTCGGTCGCGCCTACAACACGGTCGTGCCGAGCTCGGGAAAGGTGCTGACGGGCGGTGTCGATGCGAACGCGCTGCAACGGCCGAAACGGTTCTTCGGGGCGGCGCGGAACATCGAAGAGGGTGGGTCCCTGACCATCATCTCGACGGCGCTGATCGATACCGGCAGCCGCATGGACGAGGTCATCTTCGAAGAGTTCAAGGGCACGGGCAACTCGGAAGTCGTGCTTGATCGCAAGGTGGCAGACAAACGCGTCTTCCCGGCCATCGACATCCTGAAGTCGGGCACGCGGAAGGAAGAGCTTCTCGTCGATCGCGCCCATCTCCAGAAGATCTATGTCCTGCGTCGGATCCTGAACCCTATGGGAACGGCCGACGCCATCGAATTCCTGCTTTCCAAGCTGAAGCAGACGAAGACCAACGAAGAGTTCTTCGAGTCGATGAACGCATAAACCCTTTTAAAATCATAGGGTTAATATGGATACGATCTTTGCTCCGGCTACCGCCAGGGGCCGTGCTGGCGTTTCGGTCGTCCGAGTGTCGGGACCCGATGCCTGGCATGCGGCCGAACGTTTGGCGGGCCGGGTGCCGACGCCGCGCCGTGCCACGCTCTTGCCGCTTCGCGATCACGACGGGGAACTGATCGACCACGGGCTCGTCCTCGTTTTCGAGAAGGGGGCAAGTTTCACCGGCGAGCCGGTCGTCGAGTTCCAGGTCCACGGCAGCATCGCGGTGGTCGAGCGTCTATTGCAGACGTTGGCGGGGATTGCGGGCTTCCGTCTGGCCGAGCCGGGCGAGTTCACGCGTCGGGCGATGCAGAACGGCCGCCTCGATCTCTCTCAGGTCGAGGGCCTTGCCGACCTGATCGAGGCCGAGACTGAGGCGCAGCGGCGCCAGGCGTTGCGCGTGTTCTCGGGCGCCCTTGGCAAGAGGGTCGAAGGCTGGCGGGCGCATCTGGTGCGGGCGGCGGCGCTTCTGGAGGCGACCATCGACTTCGCGGATGAAGAAGTCCCCGAGGATGTGACGCCCGAGGTGCAAGAGCTCTTGCGGGCGGTGCGGGACGAGGTTGAGGCCGAGCTTGCGAATGCCCGCGTAGCCGAACGGATTCGCCACGGGTTCGAGGTCGCCATCGTGGGCCGGCCGAACGCCGGGAAGTCAACGCTCTTAAACGCGCTTGCGGGGCGCGAGGCGGCGATCACGTCGGAAATTGCCGGCACGACGCGTGACGTCATCGAGGTGCGAATGGATCTGGGCGGGCTGCCGGTGACCTTCCTCGACACCGCGGGATTGCGCGAGACGTCGGACGAGGTTGAGGCGCTGGGCGTGGAACGGGCGCGAGCGCGCGCCGAAGGAGCGGATCTGCGCATCTTCCTCTTGTCGGCACCGGGCGAAGTTCCAGACATGCCCGTCGAGGCCGACGACCTGGTGCTGCTCGGCAAGGCGGACCTTTGGCCCGAGGCCGAGGGGCCGTCGGTTTCGGGCACGACGGGCAAGGGGCTGGCCGAACTCGTAAGGGCGGTGGAGGAACGGCTCTCTCGCGAGGTGACCGGGAGCGAGATCGTTGTCCGAGCCCGGCACCAGGATGCGATGGCCACGGCGATCAGCCACCTTGAAAAGGCGCTTGGGTGTCTTGAAGAGGGGTCTATCGGACCCGAGATTGTGGCGGAAGAGGTAAGGGGAGCGCTCAATCGCCTGGACAGTGTGATTGGACGCGTCGGCGTAGAAGATATACTGGACGAGATATTCTCGAGCTTCTGCCTCGGTAAATAGGAGTGTTTCACGTGAAACATCGCGACACGGACGTGGTGGTCATCGGCGGTGGCCACGCTGGGGCCGAGGCCGCACATGCCGCGGCGCGGATGGGCGCGCGCACGGCGCTGGTGACGCTCCGCCGCGACGGCATTGGCGTGATGTCGTGCAATCCGGCCATCGGCGGGCTCGGGAAGGGACACCTTGTCCGAGAGATCGACGCGCTGGACGGTGTCATGGGACGGGTCGCGGACCGCGCCGGAATCCAGTTCCGGCTTCTGAACCGCCGGAAGGGGCCGGCGGTGCAAGGGCCCCGTGCCCAGGCGGACCGGAGGCTTTATCGGCAGGGGATGTTGGCCGAAATGGAATCGCATCCCGGAATAACGATCGTCGAGGGCGAGGTCGTGGAACTCGTTCTCGAAGACGGCAGGTGCCAGGGTGTGAGGCTCGACGACGGGTCCGAGACCCGCGCGGGGGCTGTGATCCTGACGACGGGGACGTTTCTTCGCGGGACCATCCACATCGGCGATGTCCGGCGGCCAGGCGGTCGGATGGGTGACAAGCCGTCGGTTCGGCTTGCCGAGCAGATGGACAGCTTCGGGCTGAAGATGGGGCGGTTGAAGACCGGGACACCCCCGCGCCTCGACGGCAAGACCATAGACTGGGACCGCCTCGAGAAGCAGCCGGGGGACGATGAACCGACCATGTTCTCGTTTCTCTCGATAGGGCCGGTTGTTCGGCAGGTGAGTTGCGGGATCACCCACACGAACGAGCGCACACACGAGATTATCCGCCAGAACCTTGACCGTTCGGCAATGTATGGTGGGCATATCGATGGCGTGGGCCCAAGATATTGTCCCTCGATCGAGGATAAGGTCGTCCGGTTTGCGGAAAAGTCGAGTCACCAGATCTTCCTCGAACCCGAGGGGCTCGATACGGACACGGTGTATCCCAACGGCATCTCGACCTCCCTTCCCGCCGACGTGCAACTCGATTACGTTCGGTCCATCGCGGGGCTGGAAGAGGCTCGGATCCTGCAACCGGGTTATGCGATCGAATATGACTATGTGGATCCGCGGTCGCTTTGGCCGACGCTCGAGCTGAAGGACGTTCCAGGGCTCTACCTTGCCGGGCAGATCAACGGCACGACCGGCTATGAAGAGGCGGCGGCCCAAGGGCTTGTCGCGGGTCTCAATGCCGTCTGTGCCTTGAGGGGACGCGAGCCGGTCGTGTTCTCGCGCGCCGACAGCTATATCGGGGTGATGATCGACGACCTGGTCACAAGGGGCGTGTCGGAGCCATACCGGATGTTTACCTCGCGCGCCGAGTACCGCCTGTCGCTGCGGGCGGACAATGCAGATCAGCGGCTCACGGAAAAGGGGATCGCACTGGGCTGCGTGGGAGAGGTTCGGATCCGGGCCTTCCGGGAAAAGATGGAGGCACTTTCCCGGGCCAACACAATGCTCGAAGCGCGCACCCTGACGCCGAACGAGGCCCGCACGCATGGAATTCACATAAACCAGGACGGTGTTCGCCGAAACGCGATCGACCTTCTTGCCATCCCGGAAGTCGATTTCGATCGCTTGATCGCAATCTGGCCGGAACTTGCCGAGATCGCGCCGGAAATCCGTCGCCAGGTGTCGGCCGATGCGCTCTA
>RFGD01000185.1 GCA_003696705.1 Alphaproteobacteria bacterium
TACGGTGCAGCCGCTGCGCCGGCAGGTTCCCGGATCTGATGTGCCGCCGGACGGTGTCCTCGGTCAACGCCCAGTGGCGCGCGACATCGGAAATGGTCAACATTCAAACTCCTCCCTGATCGGTCAGGACCGGGAAATGGGCCCCGCCGCCGCCAATCCAAAACCCGAAGGACCGCGCGGGCGAGGATACGCCCGACGAGCACGGCCGGGGCACAGGTGATCGCTGTTGTGGGCGCCGGGGACCTGCCGCTGAAACGGTCGGCGCAACGGCCGGGGGCCGACGAAGCACGACTTCATATGAGACGGTTCAGGTGGGGCTGATCAGGGTCCTTGGGGACCGGCGGTGCTCGCTTGTGAAAGGACGAGCCTCCCCGCACCAGAAACCGACTTTTGGACGCTGGCAGGGCCACCGCCGGATGCCCCTTCGCCTAGTGCATGAGCCGTGCAAGGACCTTTGGCCGGGGAGGGGCGACGGGGCAACTACGGCCAAGAATTATCGAAGTTTTAAATATAATTTAACCGGCTCTGGTTAGTTCTTTTCAAGAGGCAGAAGAACTCGATAACCAGAGAAGAAAAGAAATGGGCATTGCAGCATACAGGCGCACCATCACGAAGACGGAATCGCCACGTCAGATAGAACGTCGGCTTCTGATGGGGGTAACGGCCGAACTCGAGAAGTACCGTCACTTCGACGAACTGGAGAAACCGGGCGACAAGTTGAAGCTCCTCGCGCAGGGATTGCGAGAGGCCGTCTGGAAGAACGAGCGCATCTGGATGACGTTCAAGAACGATCTCGTCTACGAGGCGAACGCGCTTCCCCCGAACCTGAGGGCGTCGCTCATTTCGCTTGGGTTCTGGGTGGAGAACCACAGTCAAGGCGTTCTTGCCGGCACACACAGGCTGGAGCCGTTGATCTCTGTGAACCGGAGCATAATCGACGGTCTCGCCGGTTCCCAGCGGTAGGGGGCGGCGGCATGGGACTGCGATTGACACTCAAGCCGAACGAGCGGGTCGTGGTCAACGGCTGCGTCATAAGGAATGCAGATCGTCGCCAGACCCTGACGATCGAGACCTTGGCTGACGTTGTCCGCGAAGCGGATCTTCTTGACGAAGCCGAAGCCGCGACGCCGGTGAAGGAAGTCTACTTCCTTGTCCAGTCGTCTCTTCTCAGACCCGAGATCAGGGACGAAGTGATGCCCGTCATCCAGCAGAAGCTCGCGAAGCTCGTCGCTGTCTTTCACGACGAGATGGCAAATCACATCTTCGACGCCGCAATGCAGGTGTCGATGCGGGACTATTACAAGGCCATGCGCGCCCTGCGTCCGGTCATGGACTACGAGGAGGTGTTGCTCGAGCGGATCAGGGGAACGTCTACCGCCGCCGAGTGAGGGCATTGGGAAAGGGGACCTTCCGCGATGGTATTGAGCCTGTCGGGACTGAGCGCTTCGCTTGCGCTGCAGTTGGTCGACAAGACCTATGACAGACAGATTGCGCAGCTAAGGTCCGAACCGCAGCACGAACGCGCCGAGGCCGCCTTTCGCGAGCGGATCGCCGCGGTCACCAGTCCGAAGGACTTCATTGACGACTACGAAGTCTACAGCTTCGTCATGCGCGCGTTCGATCTCGAGGACCAGATCTTCGGCAAGGCGATGATGCGGCGCATACTGGAGAGCGACCCGAACGACCCGAAATCGCTGGTCAACAAGCTTGTCGACCCGCGGTTCAAGGCAATCCACAAGGCCATGGGCTTTGGCGGCGCAAGCGGCACAACGGCTGCGCGGTTTTCGGACCCGTCCTGGCAGGATGCCATTGTCGACCGATACTATCGGCGGATGTTCATCAACGTGGAGACCGATGAAAACGAGACGGTCGGCATGGTCCTTGAGTTCCGCGAAAAGGTCGCAGGGATCAGGAGCTGGTACGACGTCCTGAAAGACAAGGAGCTTTCCTCTTTCTTCCGGACCGCGCTGTCGCTGCCCGACGAGATGGCAACGCTCGACGTTGACAGACAGAAACGAATTCTGGAAGGCAAGTTCGACATCGCAAAGCTTGCCGACCCGGAAGAACAGACGCGGCTGGTACGGCGGTTCATTGCCATTTCCGAGGCGACGGGTGCGTCGAGTTCCTTCAGCAGTCCCGCGGTGTCGCTTCTGACCGGTGCGGCAAGCTTGGGCACAAGCGGGCTGGTTGCCACGCTGAACATTGAACCCGTGAAGTTTTCGGCGTCGCGTCTCTACCGGTGAGGACGCACTGATCCCCTGTCAGATCATCTCTTCCTCGTCCCCCTCGGGACCGGGAAGCTCGATCTCTCCATCCTGGGCGAGGCGAATGGCGGCCTCTACAAGTTCGGCCTGGGCCACCTTGACGTCACGCAGGCGGACCGGTCCAAGCGCCTTCATTTCGTCGGCCAGCATGTCCCGAGACCGCGCCGGAAGCGATGACAGGAAATGCTCTCGGACCTCCTTCTTTGCGCCCCTGAGCGCGAGCGGAAGCGTGTTCCCGGAGACTTCTCGCATGATCTTCGGCAGGTCCATGGGCGAGATCTTCACCATGTCGTCAAAGACGAACATCTGTTTCCGGATGGCCTGGATCTGCTCGGGGGCCGTCTTCTCGAGGGTCGAGGCAATGCGCTCGAAAAGCTCCGTGTCGATCTTGTTGAAGACGGATACGAGCTTGCTTTCGACTTTCGCGCCCGCACCTTTGCCGGCCTTGGCAAGAACCTCGCCCTGGAGGCTTTCCTCGATGGTGCGAAGCGCGACCTCAGAAAGCTCGTCCAGCGTCAGCATGCGCTCGACGATCCGGCCTGCGCGCTCTTCGCCGAGAAGAGGAAGGACCTTCGCAACGCAGTCCGGTTCAAGCTGGGAGAGGATTACCGCGGCGGTCTGATCCTGTTCCCTTGCAAGCAGTCCCGCAAGCTCCTTTTCTTCCAGCTTCGAAAGCTCCTTCCAGAGGTTCTTTCCGTTCTCGTTCTGGATCTCTCCAAGGATTTCGGTCACCCGCTCCTCGGGAAGGAAGCTCTTGAGGAGATTCTTTGCTGCAGAGACGGATCCCGTGACGCCGCCGTATGTTGCGACGCTCTGGCCGAACTCGTCCATGACCTGCTCGACGACATCGGCACGCACCTCGCCGATATCCGAAATCGCACGCGTGATCGCGCGGATCTCTGCCTCGTCGAGCTGCTGCATCAGGGCGCCACCAAGATCTTCTCCAAGGCAGAGAAACATGATTGCCGACTTCTGAACGCCGGTCAGGTCGCTGACTTTCTGGATCGATTTGTACATTTTCATCGGTCGATCCTTGCTCGGACTTCGGCTTCGTCTTGGCACGCATATGGATATCGCGAATTAGCGGGCGTCGACAAGAAGGACTGGACGCGGCATTGGCGCCGGCCGTGGCTTGTGCGTGACATGGAATCCTACCCGCCAGCCGTCTGAAGATAGGATTCCATCAACGAACCAGCGACCATGTACCAGCCGTCGACGAGCACGAAAAAGATCACCTTGAACGGGAGCGAGACGATGACCGGTGGAAGCATCATCATGCCGGCGCTCATCAGAATGGATGCGACGATGAGGTCGATCGCGATGAAGGGGAGGTAAAGAAGGAACCCGATCGAGAAGGCTCTTCGCAGTTCGGAAATGACAAAGGACGGAATGACGATCCGCCATCCGACTTCGCTGCCGTCCGGCGCCGGCTCGCGCCCCGCTTTCGCGTCTATGGACTGAAACAGCGCAATGTCCTTTGGCCGGGTGTTTGCAACCATGAAGCGCCGGAACGGCTCTGCGATCCTGGGGATGGCCTGTTCTTCGACGATCTCGTTCCGGATCAGGGGTTCGAGGCCGTCGCGCCAGGCGTCTTCGAAGACCGGTTGCATGACGAAAAAGGTCATGAACAGGGCCATCGCGTTCAGGACCATGTTCGGCGGGGTCTGGTTGAGGCCCAAGGCCGACCGCAGCATGGAAAACACGATGACGAAGCGGGTGAAGCTTGTCGCAACCACCAGAAGGCCCGGTGCGATGGAGAGAACGGTGATCAGCGCAAAGAGCTGAATGAGCCGACCCGAGAGCCCACCATCCGGGGTGCCGCCAAGCCGTTCGGACAGGTCGCGGATCACGTTTCCGATTTCTGCCTCCTGCCCGAAGGCCGGACTGGCAGAAACGATGAGCGCCCCGAGCGTGAGCCCGGCGGCTACCCGCCACCTTGCGGCGTTTCTGGGGCTCGCGGCGCCGGCCATCAGTCCGTCAGAACGACGTCCTTGAGGACCTCGCGAATGGCGACGCCGATGAGATCTCCGTTGACCTTGACCAGATCGCCGCGCGCGACGAGGCGGTCATTGATCATGATGTCGACGGGGTCGCCGACGCGCCTGTCGAGCTCGACAACAGAACCCTTCGTGAATTCGAGGAGTTCTGAGATCGGAAGGCGCCGTCTGCCGAGCACAACGCGAACATCGAGACGCACGCCCAGAAGGGCCTCGACGCTCTTCGCCTCTTCGCGGCCGACACGGGCGCCGGTCTTGATCGGGGCGGCCTCGGACCCGGCGTCAAGCTTGCCTTCGCTCTCGGCGGGTTGCGGCTGCATCGGGCTCTTCTCGTTGCTGCCAGGTGCGATTTCGGGTTCCATTTCAGTCTTTCCCTGTAGCTGATCCGTTCAATTGGCACAGTGCGGTCTTCATGATCGCGATTACCTCGTCGCATGTTCGGTCGAGGTCGTATTCCATGCGCCCACTCTCCCATTCGACGCGGACGGCACATCCCGACAGCCCGTCGTCAGCACCAAGCTTCAGCTCAAGGCCCCGATCGTTCAGGCGTTCGAAGGCCGGGAGCTTCTCGGCCACGGCTTCGAGAAGGGGAGGGGGCACCAGCACGCGTATGGCGTCGTTTCCCGAAGCCGAGCGCAGACCGGTTCGGATTCGTTCGGCGACGATTTCCGTCGAAAGCCCTTCGACGACGCCGGGCACCAGGCGTTCGGCGACAGAAACGATGAAGGCGGCGATGTCGGCTTCCACCTCCTGGCGAATGCGGGCGGCGTCACCGGACAGGGTCTCGAGAGATTCGCTGATCGACCGAACGGATTGCGCAAGCACGTGCTCGCGATCCTCGGCGGCCTCGGTTTTCCCGTGGATCCTTCCGGTCTCGAAGGCTTCGGCGCGCGCTTCGGCGAGCATGCGCTCGACCTCTTCGGCAAGAAAACTCACTGAACCTTCGGAGATTGCGCTTCCCGCTGGCGATCCCGCCGAACCCGGGCCAGGCACCGGTTCGGTTTCCGTATCGAAATTTCGATGGAACAGCTCGATCATGCGTCAACCTCCGCGCGCAGCCAGGATCGAAGAACACGGAGGACCTCGTCGGGCTTCTCGTCTGCCAGCCCCCGAATGGCGTCGACGCGTGCCTTGATGAGGTTTCCGCGAACGCCAAGCGTCTCGACGTATTCGTGCGGTCCATGATCCTTCGTCGGATCGAACACGCTGGTTATGCCTGGCATCATCGTGTCCGGTTCCGCCGGAAGGATTTCCTGCCCGTCGGTAGCTGTCGGAAGGGCGCCTCCCTTCGCTGCCGCGTGAAGCTGCGAACCGTCCTCGATCTTCGGCGCGGCCTCATTTGGCGGCAGTGCCGGGGGCGGCGTCTCCTTGATGAGCCTCAGGGTCGGCCGGACCCCGAGTATCAGGGCAATCGCGACAATGGCGAGCGCCAGAATCCCACGGACGATCGAGACGATGTTGTCGGCGATCTGAGCGCCGATGGACTTTGTCGGGGTCTCGCCAAGCTCCATCGAGTAATCCATGAAGCGCATGCTGTCGACCGACACCTGGTCGCCCCTGGCGGCGTCGTATCCGATCGCGGTCTTCACGAGTTCGGCTAGGCGCTTGAGTTCTTCGGGCGACCGTTCGGAATAGGTCACGTCATTTCCGTTCGCGCTGTAGATGCCGTTGACCAGCGCGGCGACGGTAATTCGCTTGATCTCGCCTGCCTCGCGGACGACCTCGCGCCGCGTGTTGCCGATCTCGAAATCGACCTTTTCCCCGACCTTTCGCTGGTTCGAGGTCGTGCCGGGATCGGTGGTCCCCGAGAGCGCAGACGGAATGTTGTTTTCCACGCCGACGTTGCCGCGGGTTTCGCTGTTCACGCGGGATTCGTTGCGGCTTTCGGTCGATCGGACGACCTGTTGATCCGGGTCGAAGGTCTGCTGGATGACGGTTTCGCGTGCGGTGCTGAGTTCGACATTCACCCGGACACGCGCATTGCCGGCGCCGACGCGCGCCGTGAGGATGTCGCGGATCTGCTGCGCCAGTCGGTCCTCGATGGCGGTCTGGCGCGACTGAATGGTGGCTTGGCCGGCGCCTTCGTGGTCCTCGGCGAGGATGACCTCGCCGCTTGCGGAAAGAACCGTGACGTTTCCGAGCTTGAGCTCGGGGACGGCCGAGGCGACCAGGTTTCTTATGGCGAGGGCTTTCTGTCGCTCGATCGTCGCGCCGGGCGTGGGACGAACGATCACCGAGGCGCGGGGCTCGGGCCGGTCGAGCGAGAACGCTTCGCGTTCAGGAAGGACGAGGTGGACACGCGCGCTCTGGACCTTGTCGAGCGTGAGAATGGAGCGTGCAAGCTCTCCTTCCATCGCACGCAGCCTGTTGATGCGCTGCATGAAAGAGTTCATTGCCAAGCCCGTCGAACCGTCAAACAACTCCCAACCCGGCTCGCCATCGACGGGAAGGCCCGTCTCTGCCAGGACCATGCGGGCACGAGCGAGGTCCTTTCTGGGAACGGTCACGGTCGTCCCATCCTCGGACACGCGCGCATCGAAGCCTGCATTCACCAGCGCCGTCTCGATCGAGAAGGACGAGCTCTGAGACAGGTTCCGGAACAGTGGGGCCTGGTCGGGCGCCGTGACGGCGGACAGGCCGACCATCAGCGTGACGAGCATGCCCGCCGCGACTGCGCCCAGGATCGTTAGCCGCCTTTTGCCCAGTGACAAGAGGTTGTCGACCGCGTTGCGCATGTATCACCCTGCCTTTGTTCTTGCTCGCATGATATTCTGTTCTTGCGAAAGAAGTAAAGGCTGGTATTAATACTTAACGAAAGGAAGATGTGCGGCGAATTCCTTGAACACGGCCGCGGCGGCCAGGATAGAAACCGACATGGCAAAGAAACCCGGGGCAGCTCCGAAGAAGAAGCCGGACGAAGAGGACGGGCAGGAGGATCTTGCAAAGCAGGCAAAGTCTGCAAGGAAGCTCCTTCTGGTCGCGCTTGTCATGTCCGTTGCGTCACTCGGTGGCGGCTTCATGCTGGCCCGGATGGCTTACAAGGAGGACGCCGCGAATTTCGAGCCGAAGCCTGATGCTCCCGATGCCGTGGAGGTCGTCGACGAGACCGAGGGCCACGGCGCGGTCGTGGTCGATCCGGCGGACGCCCATGGGGGCCACGGCGCCAAGGAGGCTGGTGGTGGACACGCTGCCGAGGCCGAAAAGGTGGCCGAGGACCCGGAGGGTCTTCTGGAGTTCGGCGAGATCGTAACGAACATCACGAGCCACGCCCCCGACGGGACGTCCAGAAAGTCGTTTCTCAAGCTTGGCCTCTATCTGGTCTATCGGCCCGAGCCGGGGGCAAAGGATCTCATGAAGGAGCGCAAACCCTTCATGCGCGACCTGTTCACAGGATACCTGCGCGGCCTTACCGAGGCCGACCTTCGCGGGGCTGTCGGGCTGCTGAATGTCAAGGCCGAGTTGCTCAAACGGGCGAGGGCAGCCGTCGGAAGCGACTTGCCTCAGGAAATCCTGATCAGCGATCTGATCGTGCAATAGGGCCAGCCATGAACGCCGTTTCCCCGACAAGTGCAGCGAGTTCCGCAAAGGACAGTTTGATCGAAGAGATCATTCGCATGTCCGACTTCAGCTTCGAGCGGTTGCCCATGCTCGAAGTGCTGGGCGAGCGCTTGTGCGAATTGCTGGCGGAGTCGCTTCCCGATCTCGTCGGGGTCTTCACGGAGGCGACCTTCGAGCAGGTTCAGTACCTTCCGATGTCGCAGGTCGCCGAGGATTATCCCGAGCGCGCGGTTTTCGTGATGGCCTCGTCACCGCATCTGGCAGGTGATCTGCTCGTGATCGTGGAGGCGCCGCTGGTGCTGACGGCACTGGAACTGGCCTTGGGGGGGCGGCTCAAGGAGGACGGCGCCAGAGAGAAGCGGGAATTCACGGCGATCGAGAAAGGCTTCGGCGGGCGGTTCGCGAAGCTGGTTCTGAGGTCTCTGGAACAGAGTTTTTCGGTCGTCGAACGGGTCTCCTTCGAGCCCCAGAGGGTCGAAACGAATCCGGAAGCAATCGTGCTTGCCCAGCAGCAAAGTCTTTGCGTGCGGCTCAAGACGTCAATTTCGCTTGCCGGGCTGAAAGGGGCGGTTCATGTCGTGATCCCGTATGACGCCCTCGAGCCTGTGCGCCCGCGCCTGGGAAAGGTCTTCTTCGGCACGCCCGTCGAGGGCGAGAACCCCCAACGAGAAGTGATCGAGACGCACATCGAGAGGGCGTCGGTAGATCTGGAAGTCGTTCTGGCGACTGTCGCTCTGGAAATCGCGAGGATCATGAATTGGCGACCCGGCGACACTTTCGAGCTTCCCATCCGGGAAGATTCCGAGGCGACAATCTTTTGCGGTGAAGTCCCCTTGTTCGGCGCCGTCACGGGAAAGCGGAACAATGGAAACGTGGCCGTGCAGGTTGTCAGGGAACTCTTTCTCAACAAGGACACGGCAGATGATTGAACTTGCTACAAACGTCGCGATCATAGTCTTGCTGATTGCCGCAATTCTCTACGGCGTCGCGGTCTCGAGGAGGATCCGCCGGCTGTCCGCAATGTTGGCAGAGCTTGAGCCCCTGGTGCTTGCCTACTCGGAGGCGGTCGAAAAGTCGGAAGCCTCGGTTCGCGCGCTGAAAGAGGGCCTCGAGGCAGAATCCGCGCAGGCAGATGTCGGGCAGGAGACAGCCGGTCCCACCGGGCGTGTTCCCGGTTCGGTAGGGAAGGCGGCCCAGAGGGCGCCGGCGGGCGTTCGTGTCGTTCATGACAAGTCTGCGCTTGTCCGGCGTTTCTTCGAGACGCCTCACGCGGGCGCCGGCGCCAGGGTGTGATCATGAAACCGGGCAAGGTCCTTTTGGCGGCGCTCCTTGTCACGACGCTTGCGAAGGCCGCGACGTCGCTTCCGATCGCGGCGGCTCTCAACGGGTCATCGGCTGCGGAAAAGCTCTTGAAGGAAGGCGCAACGGCATTCGAAGGCGGGCACGGTGCCGAAGCCACCGACAGCAAGGCCGGCGGGGCGGTCTCGGTCCCGCAGGAACCCGCGCTACGGTGCGAAACCCCTGAGGAGGTCTTGCAGTCGCTTGCCAAGGAGCGAGAGGTGGTCGCCGAACAGAGGCGCAGGCTCGAGGTGAAGAAATCCGAAGTCGACCTCGCCCGGCAAAAACTCGAGGTCGAGAAGGAGGCGATGCTGGAGCTCAAGGGCTCGATCGAAGACCTTCTTGGAAAGATCGAGGCGCAGCAGACGGACGACTTGAAGCGACTGATCGCCTTCTATGAGAACATGAAGCCAGACGAGGCCGCCAATATCATGAATGACCTCGATATCGAGGTTGTCATCATGGTGCTCGGGACGATGAAGCCGAGGGCCGCGGCGCCAATTCTTGCGAAGATGTCGCCTGTTCGCGCCCGCGCGGTGTCCAAGATCATTCTCGAACGATCGAAACTGCCCGGGGATCAACGTCTCAAGGGGGTTCGCCTGAACTGATTGGTCAGAGAGACGACATGTTGGGCCCGCACGGTCGCCGCGCCAGCCGTGAGAGCGACGGTGGAGAGTGCGGTGCAAAGGCGCCCCTCGAGGGCAAGGGGTGGTTTGACCGACGCTCGACCTTGCCGCACGTCGTGCGCCCTTGGCCTCTGAAGCCTGAGGGTTTTTTCGAGGCAAATTCGCAATGACAGACACGGACATCACACGATTGCCACAATCTTAGGTTTAGTTGAGGACGGCGAGCTGTAGGAATCAGCGGACGTGCGAAGAATCGCAGCGCCAGCCATGCCACACCAGCAAGAACAGGAAGCTCGGAATGCTCGATACGTCCATCGATGAAGGTCCAGTGTCCGGAATGCGAGTGCTTGCCGTTGACGACGACGAGTTCATAAGAACCTTGTTGACGGAAATCCTTCGGGTCGCGGGCAACGTTGATGTGGCGGTGGCTGGGGGCGGGGAAGAAGCCCTGGAAATCCTGAGGTCGTCCGAGCGGCCTTTTGATGCGATGATTTTCGACATTCAGATGCCCGGGATGGACGGCATTGCTCTTTGCCGCGCGGTGCGGGAAATGGCCGGCTATGCCAAGACGCCGATCTACATGCTCTCGGCCATGACGGAAAAGGAATACGTCGAGCGGGCCTCGTCGGCCGGGGCGTCGGGCTATCTGACAAAGCCCTTTGATCCAATGGAATTGATCGCGCGCGTTTGCGCGTCTGACCACGAAAAGACTTGATGTTGCCGA
>RFGD01000186.1 GCA_003696705.1 Alphaproteobacteria bacterium
CGCCGTCAGCGCCATCTGCACAAGCGCGCTGCCCGTTGCCCCGATGGTGCGGTCGATCAGCGCGGCCATGCCCGGGACCAGATGCGCCCCCATGCTCAGAAGGACGACCGGCGCCGCCAGCGCCGCGGCCAGAAGGGTGCGCCGGCCCATCGCCCGGGCCTCGTCGGCCTGAACCCGTGCGACCCGGTCCTCGACCGGCGACTGGTCCTGGTCGACGCTCGGCCGGGCCGGATAGCCCTGCGCGGCGACGGCTTCCGCCAGGGCCTCGGGGCCCACCGCGCCGGCCGCGACCGTGACCGTGGCCGTCCCCGCGGCAAGGTTCACGACCGCGTCGAGAACGCCGGGCACGGCCTTGAGCGCCCGTTCGACCCGACCCACGCAAGAGGCGCAGGACATCCCCTCGACCTCGAGCCGCAGATCCTGTGTCCGGACGGGATACCCGGCCTTCCCCAGCGCCGCGACCACCTGCGGCACCGCCGCCGGCGTCGCCACCTCGAGGCTGAGCGACCCCGTGGCCAGATTCGCCGCCGCGGCAACGACGCCCTCGACCGAGAGCGCCAGCCGCTCGACCCGCTTGACGCAAGACGCGCAGGACATGCCGTCGACTTGCAGGACAACGCGTTCTCCGGCCATCTGCCAGCTCCTTCTTCCAGGGGCCTTCGCCCGCTTGTGTGCGTGATCGTTATATGGGCTTCCAGTAACTGGAAGGTCAATGGCGCCGTTGCGAAATGCTCCGGCCGGTGGGCAAAACCGACCCGACGGTCGGGCTTGCATTTCGCGCGCTCCTGGGCAAAGCATGGGCCACACATTTCCGATGGCCAATCCGGGGGCAGGATGATCCGCGACTGGGACGATGCCTACGCAAACCGTGATCACATTCCCGGCGCCGATGCCTATCCCGCCCGTTGGGCGTCCGACGCCGCGGCCTTTCGCGAGGCGGCCGGCGACCGCGCGCGGCTGGACATCGCCTATGGAGAGGATCCCCGGCAAGCCCTCGATCTTTTCCTGCCCGACGGTCCGCCGAAGGGGCTCTTCGTCTTCGTCCACGGGGGATATTGGCGGGCCTTCGGAAAGTCGGACTGGTCGCATCTTGCGGCGGGCGCGCGCGACCGACAATGGGCCGTTGCGGTGCCGGGTTACCGACTGGCGCCGGCGGCACGCATTTCCGAGATCATCGCCGACGCGGCGGCGGCCGTGAACGCGGCCGCGGCGCTGGTCGCGGGCCCCCTCATCCTTTCGGGGCATTCGGCGGGTGGCCATCTGGCGACGCGGATGGTGTCCGCCCCCTCGCCCCTTGCCCCGACCGTCCTTCGCCGCGTCCGGCATGTCGTCTCGATCAGCGGCGTGCACGACCTGCGCCCGCTTCTTCGCACCCGCATCAACGAGGATCTGCACCTCGACATTGCATCGGCCCGCGCCGACAGCCCGGCGCTTCTGGAGCCGGCCCCGGGAACACGGCTTCTTTGCTGGGTCGGCGGCGACGAAAGGCCCGAGTTCCGGCGCCAGTCGGCGCTTCTGGCCAACGTGTGGACGGGGCTCGGCGCCGACTGCGCACACGTCGAAGAGCGCGGCCGCCACCATTTCGACGTCATCGACGGGCTGTGTGATGCGGGCTCGGCGCTTTGTCGAGCCATCTTCGAGCGAGAGATGAAATGAGTTCCGTAACTTTCGAAAGACACGGCGATATCGCCATCGTCACGGTGAACAACCCGCCGGTCAACGCGGCGTCCGAAGC
>RFGD01000187.1 GCA_003696705.1 Alphaproteobacteria bacterium
ACCTGCCAGCCGGTTTCGGTCGTGTGGAGCCAGCGCACGTCGCCCAGGCGCCCCGCCTGCACCTGCCGGTCGACGCGGGCCGCGCTGATGCAGACCTCGGCGGTGTAGCCCGGTGCGCCGTCGACGGCGAAGCGCCAGCCGCCCGGCACGGCCGCCACCAGGTCGTCGGGCAGCCCGCCGTCGGGGGCGAGGTGGTCGTCCCGCTCCAGCCGGACGAGCCGCTCGCGGTCCCAGGCGGGGAAGCGCAGCTCGACGTCCTCCAGCTCGGGCAGGGTCCACGGCGTCGGCGGGTCGGGCGGGATCAGGGCCTGCCGGGCGCGGAGGCCGTCGCGGATCTGGCCGGTGTCGGCCTGGAGGCGGCGCAGCGTGAGGTCGGGCACCGCGGGCGTGCTGCGGCGGGCATCGCCCAGCGTGAAGGCCAGCGTTCCCTCGGCCGCGTCGTCGCGGAGGCGGAAGCGGAACTGCACGACGGCCCCGCGGGCCGCCGCGATGGCGGTCGTCTCGCCGTCGAACAGCGTCACCCCGTAGGCCACCGAGGCGCCGGTGCCGTCCTCCTGGTCGACGGGGCCGACCTGATCGCCCAGCCCCGCATCGAGGGCTCCGGCGAAGAGCGTACCGGGGGCGTGGTCGAGAAAGGTGAGGCGTTCGGCGTCGTAGCCGAGCTTGACGCTGAGGCCGAGCAGGTCGGCGGCGGGGATGCCGTCGAGGCCGAGGTGCAGGTGCACCTGCAGCGTGTCGCCCGGCCGGGCGGCGGGGCGGTCGAGCCAGGCGCGGAGCTGGGGTTCCTGCGCCTGCGCGGACGCGACGGTCATCATCAGGGCCATCAGGGCCGGGAGCCACCGTCGCCGCATCGGGGTGTGGCCGGAGCGTGGGGATCGCGTCATTGTGTTCGCGGACTTATTTGACGAGGAGCATCTTGCGGACCTGGCGCTGCCGGCCCATCTCGACGCGGTAGAAGTAGATGCCGCTGGCGAGGCCGGTGGCATCGAACCGGACGGCGTGCCAGCCGGCCTCCCGCGGGTCGCGGTCGAGCAGGCGGGCCACCCGGCGGCCGAGGACGTCGTAGACCTCCAGGCTCACCGGACCGGCTTCGGGCAGGGCGAAGCGGAT
>RFGD01000021.1 GCA_003696705.1 Alphaproteobacteria bacterium
GCCTCGTATCAGGAACTGAGCCAGCACCCGATGGTGCAGGACATGATCCAGAGCCACGTCGAGGAGGTGAACCGTTCGCTTGCCGGCGACGAGATGCTTTCGGGCTGTCAGATCCATCGGTTCCTCGTCCTTCACAAGGAGCTCGACGCCGATGACGGCGAACTGACGCGGACCCGGAAGGTGCGCCGGCGCATCATCGAACAGAAATACGCCGATCTCATCAAGGCGCTCTACGACGGCTCGAAGAGCGTCTACACGGAAACCGAAGTGACCTACGAGGACGGCCGCAAGGGAAAGATTGCGGCGACGCTCAACATTCGCGACGCGAAGGTCTTTGCCGAGCCCGTCAGGGCGGCGGCGGAATAGGGCGGCCGAAGGGGCGGGCCTGGCAGAACGGGGAGGACACGGACGCCGATGCTGGACGAGACGGAGGAAGGCCACGTCACCGAGGACGGCCGCCAGATCGGCGGTGTCCTCATGGAGATGCGCAACATCACGCTGCGCTTCGGCGGCGTGGTCGCCATCAAGGACATTTCCTTCGACATCCGCAAGGGCGAGATCCGCGCCATCATCGGCCCGAACGGCGCCGGCAAGTCCTCGATGCTCAACGTCATCTCGGGCTTCTACCACCCGCAAGAGGGCGAGATCTGGTTCAAGGGTGCCCGGCGCAAGCCGATGAAACCCTATCAGGTTGCGCGCCAGGGCATTGCCCGGACGTTCCAGAACATCGCGTTGTTCGAGGGCATGAGCGTCATTGACAACATCATGACCGGACGGCTGACGCACATGCGCTCGGGGCTATTCTCGCAGGCGCTCTGGTGGGGGCCGGCCGAGCGCGAAGAGCTCGAGAACCGCGAGGTGGTCGAGCGCATCATCGACTTTCTGGAAATCCAGCACATCCGCAAGACGCCGGTGGCGCGACTGCCCTACGGGCTCAAGAAGCGCGTCGAACTGGCAAGGGCCCTGGCGGCCGAGCCCGAACTTCTTCTTCTGGACGAGCCCATGGCGGGCATGAACGTCGAGGAGAAGGAGGACATGAGCCGCTTCATCCTCGACGTGAACGACGAGTTCGGCACGACCATTGCCCTGATCGAACACGACATGGGGGTCGTCATGGACCTGTCCGACCGCGTCGTGGTCATGGACTACGGGCGCAAGATCGGTGACGGCCCGCCCGAGGAAATCCGCAACAATCAGGATGTCATCGACGCCTATCTTGGCGTTGCCCACGACTGAGGAGACGGGGATGCCGGAACAACTTCTCTTCGCGATGGAAGTCACGCTGAACGGGCTGATGGCCGGCGTGCTCTATTCGCTCGTGGCGCTCGGCTTCGTCCTCATCTACAAGGCCAGCGGCATCTTCAATTATGCCCAGGGCGTCATGGCGCTGTTCGCGGCGCTGACGCTGGTCGGTCTCATGGACGGCCAGGTTCCGTTCGCCCATCTCATCAACGCGACATTCGGGACGGATGTTCACCATTTCGGCTGGCACATTCCCGCCTTGCCGGCGATCCTGCTGACCGCAGGCGTGATGGTGGTCTTCGCGATCATCGTCGAACGGCTGATCCTTCGCCACCTCGTCAATCAGGAGCCGATCATCCTGTTCATGGCCACGATCGGGCTTGCCTATTTCCTCGAGGGGTTCGGCGACGTCATGTGGGGGTCGGACATCAAGAAACTGGACGTCGGCCTGCCGCAGGGCATTTCCGAGACCATCGACACGGTCACCTACAACTGGTTCGGCTACGGCTTCTTCATCGACCGGCTGGACATCGCGGCGACGCTGGTTGCGGCGATCCTTGTCGTCACGCTGACGCTGTTCTCGCAGTATTCGAAGCAGGGCCGCGCGCTTCGCGCCGTGGCGGACGATCACCAGGCGGCGCTGTCGGTGGGCATTTCGCTGCGCTTCATCTGGGTGCTGGTGTGGTCGATCGCCGGCATCGTCGCGCTTGTGGCCGGGGTGATGTGGGGGGCGAAATCGGGGGTCCAGTTCTCGCTCTCGCTGATCGCGCTGAAGGCGCTGCCGGTCCTGATGCTTGGCGGCTTCACCTCGATCCCCGGGGCCATCGTGGGCGGGCTCATCATCGGCGTGGGCGAAAAGCTGTTCGAGTTTGCCGTCGGCCCCATGATCGGCGGCGCGACCGAGAACTGGTTTGCCTATGTCCTCGCGCTCGTCTTCCTGGTGTTCCGGCCGCAGGGCCTCTTTGGCGAAAGGATCATCGAACGTGTGTGACCGGGCAATGGCCGACCGAGACGACGCTTCGACACAAGGGACGATGCGATGATTTACCGTGAAGCCGGCGACTTCAAGACGACCTATCGCGACGACAGCCAGACGTTTCCGATCAGGTTCGACCGCCGCGCCTATTACGCGCTTGTCGCGGTGGCGTTTCTGGTGCTGCCGTTCGTCATGAACGACTACTGGGCCAGCGCAGTCTTCGTGCCCTTCCTCATCTATTCGATTGCCGCGATCGGGCTCAACATCCTGACGGGATATTGCGGACAGGTGAGCCTTGGCACCGGCGGCTTCATGGCGGTCGGGGCCTATGCCGCCTACAAGCTGATGACGGCGTTCCCCGAGCTGAACATCTTCTTCGTGGTCCTTCTCTCGGGCGGGGTCACAGCGGGCGTCGGCGTCCTGTTCGGGCTGCCGTCCCTGCGCATCAAGGGGTTCTATCTGGCGGTCGCCACGCTTGCGGCCCAGTTCTTCCTGGTGTGGCTGTTCAACAAGGTGCCGTGGTTCTACAACTACTCGGCCTCGGGCCAGATCAACGCCCCCGAGCGGACCATCTTCGGCATCATCGTGACCGGGCCGAGCACGCCGGCATGGTCGAAGTACCTTTTCTGTCTGACGATCCTTTTCATCCTGTCGTGGGTTGCGCGCAACCTCACGCGGGGCGAGGTCGGGCGGACCTGGATGGCGATCCGGGACATGGACATCGCGGCCGAGATCATCGGGGTCAACCCGCTCAAGGCCAAGCTCACGGCCTTTGCGGTGTCGTCCTTCTTCGTCGGCGTGGCCGGTGCGCTGTTCTTCGCCGTCTACCTTGGCGCCGTCGAAGTGACCGAGGCGTTCGGGATCCAGAAGTCCTTCCTCGTCCTCTTCATGATCATCATCGGCGGGCTCGGGTCCATGTTCGGCTCTTTCGCCGGCGCGGCCTTTCTGGTCCTGCTGCCGGTCTTTCTGAAGAACGCCCTGGTGGGCGGGCTGGGCTGGCCGACGGACCTTGCCGCACATCTCGAGCTGATGATCGTCGGCGCCCTCATCATCGTCTTTCTGATTGCCGAGCCCCACGGGATCGCGGCGCTCTGGCGCACGGCGAAGGAAAAGCTTCGCCTGTGGCCTTTCCCGCACTGACGGGCAGGCACCAAATCACCAGATCGGCGCGCCGCCCGACGGCGCATCGAAAACCAAGCAAGGGAGGAGAACCTGATGAAGATGAAAAGACTGGCCATGGTCGCCGCGGCGGCGCTGGCGGTGGCGAGCCCGGCCCTGGCCGACCTCGTCTTTCCGTCGCTGAGCTACCGCACGGGACCCTATGCGGCGAACGGCATCCCCTTCGCCGACGGCTATGCCGACTACTTCACGCTCGTCAACGAGCGTGACGGCGGCATCGGGGGCGAGCGGATCAAGCTGATCGAGTGCGAAACGGGCTACAACACGGAAAAGGGCGTCGAGTGCTACGAAGCCACCAAGGGCGAAGGCGCGCTTGTCTACCAGCCGCTGTCGACCGGCATCACCTACCAGCTCATCCCGAAGGCCTCGGCCGACGGCATTCCGGTGCATTCCATGGGCTATGGCCGGACCTCGGCCGCGAACGGCAAGGTCTTCGAGTGGATCTTCAACTATCCGACCAACTACTGGTACGGCGCCTCGATCGCGATCAAGCACATCCTTGACGTCGAAGGCGGCGACATCTCGGGCAAGAAGATCGCGCTCGTCTATCACAACTCGGCCTACGGGAAAGAGCCGATCCGCACGCTCGAGAAGCTGTCCGAAAAGCACGGCTTCGAACTCATGCTCCTTCCCGTCGACCACCCGGGGCAGGAACAGAAGTCGCAGTGGCTTCAGATCCGGCGCGAACGTCCCGACTACGTGCTTATGTGGGGCTGGGGCGTCATGAACCAGGTTGCCATTCAGGAGGCCGCCAACATCCGCTATCCGATGGATCACTTCATCGGCATCTGGTGGTCGGGCTCTGAAAACGACGTGAAGCCCGTGGGCGACAAGGCCGACGGCTACAAGTCGCTCAACATGCACATGCCGGGGGCGGATTTCCCGATCTACGACGATCTGAAGAAATACGTCTATGACAAGGGCCTTGCGGCCGGGAACGGCGATCAGGCGGGTACGGTCCTCTATAACCGCGGCATGTATGCGGCAATGCTGGCCGTCGAGGCGGCGAAGAAGGCGCAAGAGATCCACGGCACCGCCAAGATCACCCCGGCGATGATGCGTGACGGGATGGAGGCGCTCGAGATCACGCAGGAGAAGCTGGCCGCGCTGGGCCTGCCGAACTTCGGGCCCGAGTTCAAGGTCACCTGCGAGAACCACGGAGGCTCCGGCCTTGCTCTTGTCCAGCAGTGGGACGCCAAGGCGGGCAAGTGGAACGTGGTCTCGGACTACATCGCGCCGGACCTCGATGTCGTGTGGCCGCTGATCGAGGAGGATTCCATGGCCTTCGCCAAGGAAAACAACATCGAACTGCGCTGCAAGTGATGTGACGAACGCGCCCCGGCCCCGCTACGGGGGCCGGGGCCACAACGGGACACCAACGATCGGGTCGGACCAACATGCTGGATGCGGGAAAGGGCCCCGAGACATTGCTCGAGGTCAACAACATCGAGGTCATCTACAACCACGTCATCCTGGTCCTGAAAGGGGTCAGCCTGGCGGTGCCGAAGGGCGGCATCACGGCCCTCCTCGGCGGCAACGGGGCCGGCAAGACCACCACGCTGAAGGCGATCTCGAATCTCTTGCGGTCCGAGCGGGGCGAAGTCACGAAAGGGGCGATCCTCCACCGCGGGCAGCCGGTGCAGGACCTGAACCCGGCCGAACTGGTGACCCGCGGCATCATTCAGGTCATGGAGGGGCGGCACTGCTTCGAGCATCTGACCGTCGAGGAGAACCTCCTGACCGGCGCGTATACGCGACGCGATGGTCAGGCGGCGATCCAGCGCGATCTCGAGATGGTCTATGAATACTTTCCGCGTCTGAGGGAACGGCGGCGGAGCCAGGCCGGCTATACCTCGGGAGGAGAGCAGCAGATGGTCGCGATCGGCCGCGCGCTCATGAGCCGCCCGGAAACCATCCTTCTCGACGAGCCGTCGATGGGACTGGCGCCGCAGCTTGTCGAGCAGATCTTCGAGATCGTGAAACGCCTGAACGAGGAGCAGGGCGTCACCTTCCTTCTGGCCGAGCAGAATACCAACGTGGCGCTTCGCTACGCCCATTATGGCTACATTCTCGAATCCGGTCGGGTCGTGATGGACGGGCCCGCCCAGGAGTTGCGCGAAAATCCGGACGTCAAGGAATTCTACCTTGGCGTATCCGAAGAGGGGCGGAAGAGCTATCGCGACGTTCGCAGCTATCGCCGCCGGAAACGCTGGCTCAGCTGAGGCGGCGGCGACCTGACGCCGGACCCTCTCGGCCGCAAGGGCGCCGCGGCCGATCAGTCGACGAATGACCGGAGGCATGTGATGTCAGACTACTACGACGATCTGGAAACCCGCTCGGAGGACGAGCGCGAGGCCTGGATTGCCGAAGCCCTTCCGAAGCTTGTCGCGCATGCCAGGGAAAAGGCGCCGGCGATGGCCGCACTTCTTGCCGAGGTCGAGCCGGGCGACATCCGGACGCGGGCCGACCTTGCCCGCTTGCCCGTCATTCGAAAGTCCGAACTCGTGCGCGCCCAGGGGCTGAACCCGCCGTTCGGAGGTTTCGCAGCCCGGCCGGTGTCCGAATTCGAGCACGTCTTCCAGTCGCCGGGCCCGATCTACGAGCCGGGGCGCACGTCGCGCGACTGGTGGCGCATGGGCCGCTTCCTTCACGCGCTGGGCGTGGGCGGTGACGACATCGTGCAGAACTGCTTCTCCTACCATCTGGTGCCTGCCGGCATGATCTTCGAGAACGGCGCCCGCGCCGTCGGCGCCACGGTGGTGCCCGCAGGCACCGGGCAGACCGAGTTGCAGGCGCGCGCCGCCGCAGACATCGGCGTGACGACCTATGCCGGCACACCCGACTACCTGAAGGTCATTCTCGAGAAGGGCGACGAGCTCGGCCTTGATCTGTCCGGACTCTGCCGGGCCGCGGTGGGCGGTGGCGCGCTCTTCCCGTCGCTGCGCGAATACTATGCCGATCGCGGCATCACCTGCCTGCAATGCTATGCCACGGCAGATCTGGGCAACATCGCCTACGAGTCGCCCGCGATGGAGGGCATGATCGTCGATGAGGGGGTGCTGGTCGAGATCGTGCGCCCCGGTACCGGCGACCCCGTCCCGGAAGGCGAGGTGGGCGAGGTTGTCGTCACCACCTTCAACCCCGACTACCCGCTGATCCGTTTCGCGACCGGCGATCTTTCCGCCGTTCTGCCGGGCCAAAGCCCCTGCGGACGCACCAACATGCGCATTCGGGGCTGGCTTGGCCGCGCCGATCAGACCACCAAGGTCAAGGGCATGTTTGTCCGCCCCGAACAGGTGGCCGAGCTGGTGGCGCGTCACCCCGAAGTTGCCCGCGCGCGCGTCGTGGTCACGCGCAAGGGAGAGCAGGACCACATGCGCGTTCGGCTCGAAACCGAGGCGACCGACCCGGCCCCCTATGCCCAGTCGGTCCGAGAGATCCTGAAGCTCCGCGGAGAGGTGGAATTGTGCCCGATCGGGTCGTTGCCGAACGACGGGCTGGTTATCGAGGACCTGCGCTCTTACGATTGACCCCGCAACTTGTCGGTTGGGAGGGTTTGTTCCGATGATGCATCTGTTCCTGCGCATGATGGCGCTGTGCCTTGTGGTCGTTCTCGCGACGGGCGGTGGCGCGCGGGCCGGCGATCTGGCGCTTCTGATCGGCAACGAAGCCTATCGCGGCGCTCCGCGTGTCGATGGCGCGGCGTCAGCCACCCGGTCGGCGCCCGGGCTTCGCGGTCTCGGCTACGAGACGATTACCGGGGTCGATCTGGGGGCAGGGCGCCTTCGCGCCGCCTTCGCGCGGTTCATGGGGGCCGCCGATGAGGCAGACCGCGTCGTCGTCCTTCTGGCCGGGCATTTCGTGCGCACGCCCGGAACGCTCTGGTTCGTACCGGTGGATGCGGCCGGGCTTGACGGAACCGCCATCGCATCGGCCGGGCTCAATGTCGATGACGTGATCGCGCTTGCCGGCCGCCACCCGGGCGGCGCCGTCGTGCTTCTGGCCGAAGGCAGGGACCGCCTGCCGCCGCGCCGCGGTCTTGAACCCGGGATCGGCCGTGTCGGGGCACCGAACGGCGTTCTGGTGGCATCGGGTCGCGTCGAGGCCATCGAAAGCCTTCTGAGAGAGAGGCTGGTTCGGGAAGGCCTGTCCTTTGCAGAGGCGGTCGCCGCTGCCGGGGATGGCGTGCGCGCCAATGGCTTCGTGTCCCGGTTCGCGCGGCTCACCGCACCGGAACCGGCGGCGCCGGCCGAGGATCTGCGCGAGAGCGCCTTCTTCGACGCCGTCAGCGCCATCGGCACGATCGATGCCTTCGAAGCCTATCTTCGCGCGTATCCGGAAGGACGCTTCGCGGCGGCGGCCCGAGAGCGGATCGCGGATCTGCGCAACGCCCCGCTAAGACGGGCCGAGGCCGCGGAAAAGAGCCTGAACCTCAGCCTCGAGGACCGGCGGCGCGTGCAGCGCGATCTGACCATCCTTGGCTATGACACGCGCGGCGTGGACGGCATCTTCGGGCCGGGCACGCGCGCCGCGATCAAGGCGTGGCAAGCGAAGAAGGGGCACGAACCGACGGGTTTTCTGGACGCCAAGCAGTTGTCCCAGATCGCACGCGAGGCCGCGGCGCGCAGGGCACGTCTGGCGGCCGAGGATGATGCCTTCTGGCAGAAGCAGGGCGGCAGCGCCGCGACCGAGGCAGGGTTGCGGCGGTACCTCGCGAAGTATCCGGACGGGCGCCACGCCGACGAAGCGCGCCGCCGTCTGGCAGAGATCGAGCGGGCGCGGCGGCAGAAGGACCTTGAGGAAACCGAGCGCAGGGTCTGGCGCGAGGTGAGCGACCGAGACACCATTCCTGCCTATCGCCGCTATCTTGACCGTTTCCCGGATGGTCCGCACGCCGCCGAGGCGCGGGCGCGGATCCGCGTACTTGAGGCCCGCCAGGCCGAGCGCCGCATCGAACGCGCAAAGGCCGAAGAGGAGGCGCTGAACCTTGACCGCTTCACGCGCGTTCTGATCCAGCAGCGTCTTCTTCTGATGGGGCTTGCGCCGGGTCGGGTCGACGGCGTCTTCGACGAGCGCACACGCGCGGCGATTCGCAGGTTCCAGGAACGGCGCGGCCTGCCGGTGACGGGCTATGTCACGAAGGAGACGCTTGACGCCTTGTTGCCGCGGCAGTGAGCGCAGGCGTCGGTCTGCCACGGATCCGGCAGACCGGCGCCGTTCGCCATGCGTCCGCCGCGCGGGTGCCACGCTGCGCGGGGGCGGCAAAGCGGAAACGGCCGCCGACATTCCTGCCGGCGGCCGCTTTCATGGAATCGCTCGGTCCTGTCAGCCCTGGCGGGCCTTGTACCGGCGCTGCGTCTTGTTGATCACATACACGCGGCCTTTGCGGCGCACGATGCGGCAGTCGCGGTGCCGGCTCTTGAGCGAGCGGAGCGAATTGCGGACCTTCATCGGCCTTTCTCCTCATGCGCGGCGCCCGGCGCCGTCCTGGTGTTTGCCCCGCTCGCGCGGGAAATTCATGGTGGGCGCGACTGGGATCGAACCAGTGACCCCTACGATGTCAACGTAGTGCTCTACCGCTGAGCTACGCGCCCGAACCCCTGACGAATGACGCATTGGAACCCGTTCGGGGTCCGGCGTCGCCGCCTTGGTCGGGCGCTCTATAATTGGAGTCGAAACCGGGTTCAAGGGGTTTTGGCGAACGGATGTTTCCGCCTATACAGAAAGGGAACGATCCGGGGGCGACGATGGCCGAGCTTGCCTATCATCTCGAGATGCCCGAGCACTGGTCGCAGGCGGCCGTTTTCGCGTCGCCCCACAGCGGCCGCTATTATCCGCCCGATCTTCTGCGCCGGTCGATCCTCGACCCCCTGGCCATGCGCTCGTCCGAGGATGCCTTCGTCGATCTTCTGTTCGACGCCGTGCCGCGCCTGGGCGC
>RFGD01000188.1 GCA_003696705.1 Alphaproteobacteria bacterium
CCCGGCAGCTCGGACGAGGAGTTCGACGCCTATCTCTTCCTTCGCAAGAACCCGAAGGGCGTTCATTTCGAGCGGTGGCGGCACGCCAACGGCTGCGGCAAGTGGTTTCACGCCGCCCGCTGCACCGTCACGCTTGAGGTCTTTGGCACCTACCCGGCGCAGGTCACCGAACCGCCCAGGGAGATCATCGAACGCATCAAGGCGCGGCGGCCGGACTGGGAGGGCTGGAAATGAGCACGAGACTTTCGAAGGGCGGACGGCTCATCGATCGTTCGCGCCCGGTTGAATTCCGCTTCAACGGCCGCCGCCTTCGCGGCTATGCCGGCGACACGCTGGCCTCGGCGCTACTGGCGAACGACCAGATGCTGCTTGGCCGCTCGTTCAAGTATCACCGTCCGCGCGGGGTTGTCGGCGCCGGCGCGGAAGAGCCGAACGCCCTGGTCGGCCTGGGCGAGGGGCCGCGCTTCGAGCCCGACCAGCGCACGACGACCACCGAGCTTTTCGAGGGTCTGGTGGCGCGGAGCCAGAACCACTGGCCGAGCCTCGAGTTCGATATCGGCGCCGTCAACGACCGGCTGTCGCGCTTCTTCCCGGCGGGCTTCTACTACAAGACCTTCATGGCGCCGCGCGCGGCCTGGAAGTACCTGTTCGAGCCGGTCATTCGGCAGTCGGCCGGCCTCGGCCAGCCCCCGAAGGAACGCGACGCCGACCGCTACGAGTATTTCTACGCCTTCCACGACGTCGTCGTGATCGGCGGCGGCATCGCCGGATTGCAGGCCGCGCGGGCCGCGGCGCAGGCGGGGGCGCGGGTTCTTCTGATGGAACAGACGCCGCATTGGGGCGGCCGCGCGCCCGTGGAGGGCGAGACGATCGACGGCAAGCCGGCAAGCGCCTGGGTCGACGACGTGGTGGCCGAGCTTGCGGCGATGGACAACTTCACCATGCGCACCCGCATGATGGGGGCAGGGGTCTATGACCACGGGTATGTCCTCGGCTACGAGCGCGTGGCCGACCACACGCCGGGCGACGGGCGCCCGCGCCATCGGTTGTGGCGCATTCGGGCCGGGCACATCATCTCGGCGATCGGGGCGATCGAGCGCCCGCTCGCCTTTGCCAACAACGACGTGCCGGGGGTGATGCTGGCCTCGGCGGTCAGGGACTATCTTGTCAACTGGGGCGTCTCGGTCGGTGACCGGGTGGTCGTCGTGACCAACAACGACGACGCCTATCGCACCGCGTTGGCCGTGCACGAGGCCGGGCTGATGGTGCCCGTGCTGGTCGATGCCCGCGAACATGTCGGCGGGGCGCTTGTAGATGCGGTGCGCGCGCGCGGCATCCGCATCGAGACGGGAAAAGGCATCGCGCAGGTCAAGGGACGCAAGCGCGTCGAGGGCGTGACGCTTTGCACCCAGGTCGGCGAAGGCGCGCCCCTTGAGGAAATTGCCTGCGATGCGGTTGCGATGTCGGGCGGCTGGAACCCGTCGGTGCACCTGTGGTCCCATTGCGGGGGAAAGCTTCTCTGGGACGCCGAGCGCGCCTGCTTCCGTCCCGATCCCGATCGCCCGCCGACCGGCGCCGACGGCGAGGCCATGGTGACCTCGGCCGGCACGGCAAACGGGGTCTTCGCGACGCCCGAGGTGCTTGTGGACGCCGACAGGGCCGGGAAGGCGGCGGCAAAGGCCACGGGCCACACGCCGCGGCGGAAGGCTGCGCCGAAGGCCGACGCCACGGACGAGGGGCCGCTTCTTCCCGTCTGGCGCATGCCCCAGGGCGCGCCCGTCCAGAAGCGCATGAAGATGTGGCTCGACTTTCAGAATGACGTGAAGGTTTCCGACGTCGAACTTGCCGCGCGCGAGGGCTACGAAAGCGTCGAGCACACCAAGCGCTACACCACGCTTGGCATGGCGACAGATCAGGGAAAACTGTCGAACATCAACGGATTGGCGATACTTTCTGATGCGTTGGGCGAGGCCATTCCCCAGGTCGGCACGACGACCTTCCGCCCGCCTTACACGCCGATCTCCTTCGGGGCCATTGCCGGCGAGGCGCGCGGCGAGATCTTCCAGCCGCTTCGCCGCACGCCGATGCATGACTGGCACGAGGCCCATGGCGCCGACTGGGAGCCGGTGGGCCAATGGCGGCGCCCGTACTGCTATCGGCGGGACGGGGAAAGCCGAGAGGCCGCCGTCGCGCGCGAGGTGACGGCGACCCGCGGCGCGCTTGGGCTTCTCGACGCCTCGACGCTTGGAAAGATCATCGTCAAGGGGCGTGATGCCGGCCGCTTCCTCGACGCCCTTTACACCAACATGATGTCGACGCTGAAGCCGGGCCGCTGTCGCTATGGTCTCATGTGCAACGAGAACGGTTTCCTCATCGACGACGGCGTGGTCGCCCGGCTCGATGACGACACCTTCCTTTGCCACACGACAACCGGCGGCGCCGAGCGGATCCACGCCTGGATGGAGGAATGGCTTCAGACCGAATGGTGGGACATGAAGGTCCACGTGGTCAATGTGACCGAGGCCTGGGCCCAGATCGCCGTGGTCGGCCCGAAGGCGCGGTCGCTTCTCGAGAAGCTGGGCGGGCTTGACGTCTCGAAAGAGGCACTGCCCTTCATGGCCTGGACCGAGGGCGAGCTTGGCGGTTTCCCGGTGCGGGTCTATCGCATCTCCTTCTCGGGCGAGCTCTCCTTCGAGGTTGCCGTTCCCGCCTCGATGGGACTGGCGCTGTGGGAGCGGCTGATGGCCGAAGGCGAGGAGTTCGGGGTTACCCCCTACGGCACCGAGGCGCTTCACGTCATGCGGGCCGAAAAGGGCTTCATCATGATCGGGGACGAGACCGACGGCACCGTGATCCCGCAGGATCTGGGCCTCGACTGGGCCATTTCGAAGAAGAAGGACGACTATCTGGGCAAGCGGGCGCAGGAACGCAGCCACATGCGCGATCCGAACCGCTGGCGGCTTGTCGGGCTCGAGACGCTGGACGGCTCGGTCCTGCCCGACGGCGCCTATGCCGTGGCCGAGGGCCGGAACGAACTGGGTCAGAACCGGATGATCGGGCGCGTCACCTCCAGCTATCATTCGCCCACACTGGGCCGCGGCATTGCCATGGGCCTTGTCGAACGCGGCCCCGAGCGGATGGGTGAGGTGCTGTCCTTCCCGGTCGGCGATGGCAAGATCATCAAGGCGCGCATCGTCGAGCCGGTTTTCTATGACAAGGAAGGGGAGCGTCAGAATGTCTGAACAGCGAAGCGCGCTGCCCGGCGCCCGGGCCGAGGGGTTCGCGACCGTCGAGGAAGGCGGCCTTCGCGGCATGATCACGCTGCGCGGCGATCTTGGCCTGGCGTCGGTGAAGAAGGCCGTGAAGGAGGTCACTGGCGCCGAGGTGCCGGGCACCCGGCAGGTGACGAACTCGGACACGGCGACCGTTCTCTGGATGAGCCCCGACGAACTTCTCATCCTGACGGCGCGCAGCCAGGCCGCCGAGCTTGCAGCGGCCCTTGCCAAGGCGCTTCGCCGCAGCCACGCCCTTGTGGTGGACGTCTCGGACGCGCGGCAGGTCTTTCGCGTGACAGGCCCCGCCGCGGACGAGGTCATGGCCAAGCTTTCGCCGGTGGATTTCCCGCGCTTTCCGGTCGGCGAGGTGCGGCGCACGCGTCTTGCACAGGTCCCGGCCGCGTTCTGGCGCGTCGAGGAGGGCTTCGAGCTGGTGGTCTTTCGGTCCGTCGCGCGCTATGCCTTTGACGTCCTTGCAACCGCCGCGCGTGCCGGGGGCGAGGTCGGCGCCTTCCGCTGAGCCCGCCCTTTCGCGATTGCGGCTTGACCGGAACGCGGTGCGCGCGCATTTACAAGGCCGTAACAGGACCGAATTGCAACAGGGGGAAATGACCCATGGCTTTTGAACTTCCCGATCTTCCCTATCCGCAGGACGCCCTTGCCGACCTAGGCATGTCGGCCGAGACGCTGCACTATCACCATGACCTGCACCACAAGGCCTATGTGGACACCGGCAACAAGCTGGTCGCGGGGACCGAATGGGAAGGCAAGCCCATCGAGGAGATCATCCGCGGCAACTACCAGCCGGGTGCGGTGGCGCAGAACGGCATCTTCAACAACGTCGCCCAGCACTGGAACCACACCCAGTTCTGGCAGATGATGGGCCCGGGCGAAAACAAGAAGATGCCCGGCGAGCTTGAGGCACGGATCAAGGATGCCTTCGGTTCGGTCGACGCCTTCAAGGAACAGTTCGTCGCCGCCGGCGTCGGTCAGTTCGGGTCGGGCTGGGCCTGGCTTGTGGTCGATACCGATGGCACGCTGAAGATCACCAAGACCGAAAACGGCGTGAACCCGGTGTGCTTCGGCCAGACGGCGCTTCTGGGCTGCGATGTGTGGGAGCACTCGTATTACATCGACTATCGCAACAAGCGCCCGGTCTATCTCCAGAACTTCCTCGACCGGCTGGTGAACTGGGAATACGTGGCCGAGCGTCTTTCGGCCGCCTGACCGGGCTCCGATCAGGGACACCCGCGGCGCGCCGGGAAGGTGGCGCCGGAATGCAGGCCCCCGACATCTCGTCGGGGGCTTTTCGCTGGGCGGGGCCGGGCATCGGCCCCGGGGGCGGGGGAAGGGCCTTCAGAGCCGTGCGGCGATCCCGGCCGCGACCGTCGCCGGGGAGGTCAGGGTGCCCCGATCCTCGCCGGGGAAGAAGCGCGCGCGGGTCGCCGTCGGCATGGGCGGCGGCGTCTCGACAAGGACGCGCGGGCCGGTGCGGGCGCCCTCGGCCTGCCAGCTTCGGGCCAGCGCCATTTGCGCGGCCTTCGTCGCGCCATAGGCCCCAAAGAACTTCTGGCCGGCGCGGGCGTCGTCGAAAAAGACGGCTGTCCCGCGTTCCGATTGACGCAACAGCGGGTCCGTCCCGGCGATGAGCTCGTGCGTCAGCGTTGCGTTGACGGCCACGCTTCGGGCCCAATCCTTGGCGTCGATATGCCCCGTCGGGCTCAGCGGTGCGGCGTGGATGGCCGCATGAACCAGAAGGTCGAGCCGACCCCATCGGTCGAAGATCGACCGGCAGATGTGCGCGACGGCGCCCGGCTCGGTCAGATCGACGGGCGCAAGCGTCGCCGACCCGCCGCGTGCCTTGATGCGGTCGTCCAGTTCTTCAAGCGCGCCGACCGTCCGCGCGACGGCCAGGATGTGAAAACGTCCCGCAAGCGCCTCGGCCATGGCAAAGCCAAGGCCGCGCGAGGCGCCGGTGACAAGGGCGATACCTTGCGTGTCTGCGTGCATGAGCTTTCCGTCAGATAAGGCCTACTCGGCGGCTTCGATGCGGAACCCTTCGGCGATCATGTCCGAGGGCGCCACCGGATACTCGCCCGAGAAACAGGCGTCGCAATATTGCGGACAGGCGGCATCCCGCTTCGGCTCGCCCACGGCGCGATAGAGCCCGTCGAGCGAGATGAAACGAAGCGAGGTGACGCCAAGGAACTTGCGCATCTCCTCTTCGGACATGCGGCTTGCAAGGAGCTTCTCGCGCTCGGGCGTGTCGACACCGTAGAAGCAGGGCCAGGCCGTCGGCGGCGAGGCGATGCGGAAATGCACCTCGGCCGCGCCGGCATCAAGCACCATCTCCTTGATCTTGCGCGAGGTCGTGCCGCGCACCACGCTGTCGTCGACAAGGATCACGCGCTTGTCCTTCACAAGGCTGCGGTTGACGTTCAGCTTCAGCCGCACGCCCATGTTGCGGATTTCGGCCGTCGGTTCGATGAAGGTGCGACCGACATACTGGTTGCGGACGATCCCCATGGCGAAGGGAATGCCGCTTTCCTGGCTGTAGCCGATGGCCGCCGGCGTTCCGCTGTCGGGGACGGGGCATACGAGGTCGGCCTCGACCGGGGCTTCACGCGCCAGTTCGACCCCGATCTGGCGCCGGGTTTCGTAGACCGACCGCCCCGAGAGCATGGAATCGGGGCGCGAGAAATAGACGTGCTCGAAAATGCAGAAGCGCGGCTTCTGTTCGCGGAAGGGCCGAAGGCTCGTCAGGCCCTCGGCTTCCGAGATGATGACCATCTCGCCCGGCTCGACCTCGCGCAGGAACTCGGCCCCGATGATGTCCAGCGCACAGGTTTCCGAGGCCAGCACCCAGCCGCGGTCGCCCAGGCGCCCGATGACGAGGGGGCGCACGCCCAGGGGATCACGCACGCCGAACAGCTTCGTTCGGGTCATGGCGACGATCGAGAAGGCCCCCTCGACCCGCCGCAGCGCATCCATCATCCGGTCGGCAATCGAGTTCTGGATGGACCGCGCCATCAGATGAATGATGCATTCGGTGTCCGAGCTCGAATGGAAGATCGAACCCCGCTCGATGAGCTCGCGGCGAAGCGCGCGGGCGTTCGTCAGGTTGCCGTTGTGGGCGATGGCGCATCCGCCCTTCGAGAACTCGCCGAAGAAGGGCTGGACATCGCGAAGCTCGGACGAGCCCTTCGAACCGGCGGTCGAATAGCGCACATGACCGATGGAGATGGAACCGGGCAGCTTCTCGAGAAGGCTTGCCTTCGTGAAATGGTCGCGCACATAGCCGAAACGGCGGATGGAACAGAAGCCCTCGGCCGGGGCATAGCTGACGATGCCGGCGGCTTCCTGTCCGCGATGTTGCAATGCGTGAAGACCAAGCGCGACGAAGCTCGAGGCCTCGGGCACCCCGATGATCCCGAATACGCCGCATTCCTCGCGCAGCTTGTCGTCGTCGAAGGGATGAGCGGGGGGCATGTCGCGCATGGGACGGTCGGCTCCGATTCCCGGCTTGTGGTCCTGGGTCCCCATTTAACGACTGCGGTGCGCCCTGTCACCCGCTTCGCCCGCCGC
>RFGD01000189.1 GCA_003696705.1 Alphaproteobacteria bacterium
CCGCTGGACGAACTGGTGCCGCTCTATCAGGATCCCCGGTCGGACATGCCGGCGACCCAGTTCAACATGAAATGGGTCGAGCAGGCGGGGCTGGTGAAGTTCGACTTTCTGGGCCTCAAGACGCTGACCGTGATCCAGAATGCCGTGGATCTTCTGCGGGCCCGGGGCGTCGAGGTCGACATTTCGAAGATCCCGCTCGACGACGAACGGACGTTCGACCTCTACGCCAGTGCGCGCACCGTTGCGGTGTTCCAGGTGGAAAGTTCGGGCATGATGGACGCGCTCAGGCGCATGAAGCCGACCTGCATCGAGGACATCGTCGCGCTGGTGGCGCTCTATCGTCCGGGGCCGATGGAGAACATCCCGCTCTATTGCGACGTCAAGAACGGAAAGCGCGAGCGCGAGAGCATCCACCCGCTGATCGACCACATCCTGGAAGAGACGCAGGGCATCATCGTCTATCAGGAACAGGTGATGCAGATCGCCCAGGTCATGGCGGGTTATTCGCTTGGCGGCGCGGACCTTCTTCGGCGCGCCATGGGCAAGAAGATCAAGGAGGCGATGGACGCCGAGCGCCCGAAATTCGTCGAGGGCGCGGCGAAGAACGGCGTCCCGCGTGAAAAGGCCGAGGAGGTGTTCGCGCTTCTCGAGAAGTTTGCGAACTACGGCTTCAACAAGTCGCACGCCGCCGCCTATGCCGTCGTCAGCTATCAGACCGCCTGGCTGAAGGCGAACCATCCTGTCGAGTTCATGGCGGCCGTCATGAACTGCGATATCCACCTGACCGACAAGCTTGCCGTCTATGCCGAAGAGGTGCGCCGCGGTCTCGGGATCGAGATCGTGCCGCCCTCGGTCAACCGGTCGGGGGCGACATTCACCGTCGAGGAGGGGCGCATCGTCTATGCGCTGGGCGCGCTCAAGAATGTCGGCGTCGAGGCCATGCGCCTCATCGTCGAGGCGCGGGGCGACCGGCCCTTCGCCACGCTTTTCGACCTTGCGCGCCGCGTGGACCTGAAGCGCGTCGGCAAGCGCCCGCTCGAGATGCTGGCGAGGGCTGGCGCCTTCGACGAGCTTGACCGCAACCGGCGCCGCGTCCTCTCCTCGATCGATCAGCTCGTCGCCTACTCGGCGGCGGTGCACGAGGCCCGCGCGTCGGCCCAGGTCTCCCTGTTCGGCGAGGCGGGCGAGGATCTGCCCGAGCCGCGTCTTGCGCCCGTCGACGACTGGCTTCCGAACGAACGGCTGGCCGAAGAGCACAAGGCCGTCGGCTTCTATCTGTCGGGCCACCCGCTTGACGACTACATGGCGCCGCTCCGTCGCAAGGACGTGCTGACCTTTCAGGAGCTTCGCAAGCGGGCCGAGCAGGGGCCGGTGGTTGCGCGCATCGCCGGCGCGGTGGCCGGCCGGCAGGAACGCAAGTCCGCCCGCGGCAACCGCTTTGCCTTCGTCCAGCTTTCGGACCCGACCGGGCTTTTCGAAGTGACGGTGTTTTCCGACACGCTCGAGGCGGCGCGCGACATCCTCGAGCCGGGCCAGAACGTCGTCCTGACGGTCGAGGCCACCGCCGAGGCCGAACAGGTCAAGCTTCTGGCACGGGCTGCGCAGCCCATCTATGCCGTCGTGGCCGATGCCGGCGGCGTCGGCCTGCGCATCCATCTCGCCGACGAGGGCGCCATCGATCTCGTCGCCTCGGTCCTCGAGCGGGCGCGGGCCGAGGCGCGAAAGGCACGTGCGCGGGGGCCGGTGAGCCTCTGTCTCACGGCGTCGGACTTTCCCGAGGGCGCCGACGAGGTGGTCGTCGCCCTTCCCGGCGAATGGCCGGTAACCCCACAGATCAAGGGCGCGATCAAGAGCCTTGCCGGCGTCCTGGCGGTCGAGGACGACTAGGGCGGCGCGGGCCGGGCGGTCGCCCCGTTACCAGTGCGGCGGGCGTTCGTCGGTCATGGGGTAGGTGCCACCGGCGGCATACTCGGCTTCGGCCAGCCGCTCGAGCACCATGGCAAGGCGCCGCTCGGCCCGAGCGAGGCGCTCGGACAGATCCCGCACCACGCCGGACAGCTCGTCATTGGCGCGCTCGAGATGGGCCACGCGTTCCTCGAGGTGGGTCAGGCGATCGGTCATGGCTCCTCCGGTGGCTGTTGCCCAAGCCTCGGGCATCGCGCGGGCGATGGCAAGAGGCGGACCGGGCGCCGACCGGGCACGGACCGGGCGCGGGCCAGGCGGCGCCGGGCGGGCCGGGAAAGGTCGGGCGGGGCGACCCTCGGTCCGCTTGCCGACGGCCGGCCGATGGGCTAGGACGGCGCCCGACCGCGGCAGGACCACCAGGGCGGACAAGAAGATGGCAAAGGACAAGGCGAAGAAGGTCAGGCGACCCCGCGCGGCCCCTCCCAAGGGCTTTCGCGACTATTTCGGCGCCGAGGTGATCGAGCGCAAGGAGATGCTCGACCGCATCGCCGAGGTCTATCACCGCTACGGTTTCGACCCGCTCGAGACCTCGGCCGTCGAGACGGTCGAGGCGCTGGGCAAGTTCCTGCCGGACGTCGACCGGCCGAACGAGGGGGTTTTCGCCTGGCAGGACGAGGACGGCGAGTGGCTGGCGCTGCGTTATGACCTGACGGCGCCGCTTGCGCGCGTCGCGGCGCAGTATCGCAACGATCTTCCCTTCCCCTACCGGCGTTATGCCATGGGGCCCGTGTGGCGCAACGAGAAGCCCGGGCCCGGCCGGTATCGCCAGTTCTATCAGTGCGATGCCGACACCGTCGGCGCGCCGTCGGTGGCCGCCGACGCCGAGATATGCGCCATGCTGGCCGAAACGCTCGAGACGCTTGGCATTCCCCGCGGCGACTATGTGATCCGCATCAACAATCGCAAGGTCCTGAACGGCGTGATGGAGGCGGCGGGCATTCTCGACCCCGCCGACCCCGGCCGGCACGGGAAGGAACGCGGCATTGTCCTGCGGGCCATCGACAAGCTCGACCGGCTCGGGGCCGAGGGTGTGCGCGCCCTTCTTGGCGAGGGGCGCCGGGACGCCTCGGGGGACTTCACCGAGGGCGCGCGGCTTTCGGCCGAACAGGCCGACATCATCATGGGCTTCGTCGAGGCCAGGCGCGCCGACGGCGCCCGCACGCTGGCGCGGCTTGGCGAACTGGTCGGCGCTTCGGCGACAGGCGCGGCGGGCGTGGCGGAACTCGAGACGATTGCCGGCCTTCTCGACGGGTTGGGCTTCGGGGCCGACCGGGTGCTGATCGACCCGTCGGTCGTGCGAGGGCTCGGCTACTACACCGGGCCGGTGTACGAGGCCGAGCTTACGTTCGAGATCACCGACGACAAGGGTCGGCCGCGCCAGTTCGGCTCGGTGGCTGGCGGCGGGCGCTATGACGATCTTGTCAAGCGGTTCACGGGCCAGGAAGTGCCGGCAACGGGCGTCTCGATCGGGGTGGACCGGCTTCTGGCGGCGCTGCGGGCAAAGGGACGGATCGGGGGTTCGGTCGAAGGGCCGGTGGTCGTCACGGTCATGGACCGCGACCGCATGGGCGATTACCTCGAAATGGCGCGCGAGTTGCGCGGCGCGGGCATCCGGGCCGAGGTGTATCTCGGCAATCCCAAGAACTTCGGCAACCAGCTCAAATATGCCGACCGGCGCCGGGCCCCGGCCGCCATCATCCAGGGTGGGGACGAGCACGCGCGCGGCGTGGTTCAGGTCAAGGACCTTGTCCTTGGCGCGCGCCTTGCCGAAAGCGCCAGCCTCGAAGAGTGGAAGCAGCAGCCGGCCCAGTTCGAGGTGCCCCGCGCCGAACTGGTCGACGCCGTGCGCCGCGTCCTTGCCGGTGCCACGCGGGGCGGGGCATGAGCAACCGCGCCGACATCAGACGAGAGGCCGAGGCCGTCCTCGAGCGCTTCCGCGCAGCCGGGGCCGAGCTCGTCGATCCCGACATCCTTCAGCCGGCCGCGACGCTTCTCGACCTTTACGGCGAAGACATCCGCGCCCGGGCCTATGTGACGCAGGACCCGGTGCGGGGCGAGCTGATGCTTCGTCCCGACTTCACCGTCCCCGTCGTCCAGGCCCACATGGCCAACGGTGCGGAACCCGCTCGCTATACCTATATCGGCGAGGTCTTCCGCCGCCAGGAAGCCGGATCGGGCCGGGCCAGCGAATACATCCAGGTCGGCTTCGAACTTTTCGACGGGCGCGATCCCGTGGCCGCAGATGCCGAGGTCTTCGCCCTGTTCGCAGGGATCCTCGCGCCGATGGGGCTGCGGCCGGCGATCGGCGACATCGGCGTCCTCCGCGCGGCGGTGGACGCGCTGACCACCTCCGAGCGGCGCAAGGACGCGCTTCGGCGTCATCTGTGGCGGCCGCGCCGGTTCCGGGCGCTGCTCGAGCGCTTCGGCGGGCGGACGCCTCCGCCGCCGACGCGCGCGCGCCTCGTCGAGGCGGCACGGTCGCGTCCGGCGGCCGAGCTTGTCGCCGAGGCGGGGCCGCTTGTCGGCCTGAGGACCGCCGAGGAGATCGCCGAGCGGGTCGAGGCGCTTGTCGCCGACGCCGACGAGCCCCCCGTTGCGGGCCCCGAGATCGAGGCGATCGAGGCGTTGATGACAATAAGGGCGAAGGCGCCGGCGGGCCTTGGACGGCTGCGGGACGTCGCCGTCGACCTGCCCGGGATCGCGCCCGCGGTCGATCGCTTCGAACGCCGGCTCGAGGCGCTGGCCGCGCGCGGCATCGACGCCGAGGCGCTCGAATTCGAGGCCAGCTATGGCCGGACGACGCTTGAATACTACGACGGGTTCGTGTTCGGCTTCTACGCCGGGGACCGGCCGGACCTGCCGCCGGTGGCTTCGGGTGGCCGCTATGACGCGCTGACCCGGGTTCTTGGCGCGGGCCGTGCAATTCCGGCCGTCGGCGGTATCGTGCGGCCCGAGCTTCTCCATCTTCTCGGAGGGCTTCCCCGATGACGCTGAAGCTTGGGGTGCCGTCCAAGGGACGGCTCATGGACAAGACGTTCGACTGGTTCGGGGCGCGGGGCGTGGCGCTTCGGCGCACGGGCACCGAACGCGAATACGCCGCCGCCGCCGAGGGCGCCGACAACCTCGAGGTCGTCCTTCTCTCGGCAAACGAGATCCCGCGAGAACTGGCAGCCGGACGCATTCATCTCGGCGTCACGGGAACGGATCTCGTGCGAGAGAAGATCCCCCTCTGGAGCACGCGCATCGCCGACGTCGCGCCGCTTGGCTTCGGCCACGCCGATCTGGTCATCGCCGTCCCCCGCGCCTGGGTCGACGTCGACACCCTGGACGATCTTGACGCCGTCGCGGCCGCCTTCCGCCGCCGGCACGGGTTCCGGCTGCGCATCGCGACGAAGTATCACCGGCTGGTGCGCGAGTTCCTGCGCGCCGAAGGCGTTGCCGACTATCAGCTGATCGACAGCCAGGGCGCGACCGAGGGCACGGTGAAGAACCTGACCGCCGAGGCGATTGCCGACATCACGTCGACGGGCGAGACGATACGCGCAAACCACCTGAAGGTTCTCTCTGATGGGCTGATCCTGAAGTCCGAGGCGACGCTCTTCGCCGCGAAGGATGCCCAGTGGGACGCGCGCCGGCTGCGCGCGATGGAAGCGCTTTGCGCCCGGCTTGACGTGGAACGCCCCTCGGGTCTCAGGCCATGACAGAGGTCGTGCATGACATCCCGGCCCTTCGTGCGCGTCAGGACGCGTGGCGGCAGGCCGGTCAGCGCATCGGCCTCGTGCCGACGATGGGGGCATTGCACGCGGGCCACATCGCGCTGGTCCGGGCCGCTCGGGCGGCGACCGACCGGGTCATCGTGACGGTCTTCGTCAACCCGACGCAATTCGGCCCGGGCGAGGACCTTGACGCATATCCCCGCACCCTTGACGCCGATGTCGCGCTTCTGCGCGCGGAAGGTGCCGACGTGGTCTTCGCCCCCACGGTCCAGACGATGTATCCGCCGGGCTTTGCAACGCGGGTGCATGTCGACGGGCTGACCGATGTGCTTTGCGGGGCGGCGCGCCCCGGCCACTTCGACGGTGTCGCGCAGGTGGTGACCAAGCTTCTGAACCTTGGTGCGGCGGACGAGGCCTTCTTCGGGGAAAAGGACTGGCAGCAGCTGGCGATCATCCGCCGGCTGGCGGCCGATCTGAACTTCCGGACCCGGATCGTCGGCGTGCCCACGGTGCGGGCCGAGGACGGCCTGGCCCTGTCGTCGCGGAACGCCTATCTCTCGGCCGAGGAGCGGCAGATCGCGCCCCGGCTCTTCCGGGAACTGACGCGCGTTGCCGACGCGGTCGCAAGAGGCGTGCCGGCGGCCAGGGCTTCCGAGGCGGCGCGCGAGGCGCTTCTTGCCGCGGGCTTTCGCGCCGTCGACTATGTCGAGGTCCGGGACGCGGACGATCTTTCACCGGTCGAGACCACGCCGGCGGCCGGCCGGCCCGCGCGCGTTTTCGGTGCGGCTCACCTTGGCCGGGCGCGGCTCATCGACAATGTACCGGTTCCGGCCCCGGCGCGAAGCGGCGACGGGGCAGGCGACGCCTAGCGCACGCCAAGGGCGGACAGGGCCGCGGCAAGTTCGGCGGGAAGCGGCTCTTCCGCCTCGCGGCCCGCGGGCAGGTCGGGCGGCGCCGCCTCGGGCGGCAGATAGCGCCAGCCCTGGAACGGTCGGCGCGGGGCCGGCTCGGTGCGCACCAGTTCGGGCGACAGCACGATGGCGCAGCGGCGGATGCCGTCCGTGCCCTCGACCGCGTCAAGCGCGAGGATCGGCTGGCGCGCGCGGATCGCCCCGCGGATCACCCAGTAGAGCGAACCACCGGCGAGGATCTCGGCCGCGCGCCGCGGCCACATTCGCGTGACATGGACAAGCGGGCGCCCGGGTTCCGCGGCCAGGCGCCTTGCCTGCCAGTCGGCCAGTGCCTCGACGCTGTCGACGCCCACGCAAAGCTTCACCAGATGTATGCAGTCGCCCACGGCGTCACCCCCAGAGTTCGTTGCCCACCGCCGCGCAATCGGGCGGGACGGCATGGCGAGCACGTTGACCCCCGCCGGCACGGGGCGTATTCTCGAACGTCCCCAATATCGATACGGGAATATCACGAAATGACGCGTTTTGCCGCCCCTATCGCCGAACAGATCTGGGACATGAAATATCGTTTCAAGCGCCCGGACGGGACGCCGGTCGATCGCACGATCGAGGATACGTGGCGCCGTGTCGCCCGGGCGCTGGCCGAAGTCGAGGACGACCCCGGCGCGTGGGAGGACCGTTTCCATGCGGCGCTCGAGGGTTTCCGCTTCCTGCCGGCCGGGCGCATTCTGGCCGGCGCCGGCACCGGGCGGGACGTGACGCTGTTCAACTGTTTCGTGATGGGCACGATTCCCGACAATCTTTCGGGCATCTTCGAGAACCTGAAGGAGGCGGCCCTGACCATGCAGCAGGGCGGGGGGATCGGCTATGATTTCTCGACCATCCGTCCCCGCGGTGCGCCGGTCGCCGGCGTCGGCGCCGATGCGTCGGGTCCGCTGTCGTTCATGGATGTCTGGGACGCGATGTGCCGCACGATCATGTCGGCGGGGTCTCGGCGCGGGGCGATGATGGCGACCATGCGTTGCGATCACCCCGACATCGAGGACTTCATCACCGCCAAGCGCGATCCGGCGCGGCTGCGCAACTTCAATGTCTCGGTCCTCGTGACGGACGCCTTCATGGAGGCGGTGAAGGCGGATGCCCCCTGGGATCTGGTTTTCGACGGCAAGGTCTTCCGCACCGTCGAGGCGCGCGACCTGTGGAACCGGATCATGCGTGCGACCTATGAGTATGCCGAGCCGGGCGTGATCTTCATCGACCGCATCAACAAGATGAACAACCTCGCCTATTGCGAGACGATCTCGGCCACCAACCCGTGCGGCGAGCAGCCCCTGCCGCCCTACGGGGCCTGCCTTCTCGGCTCGGTCAACCTGGCGCGGCTTGTCCAGCGCCCCTTCGCGCCCGATGCCGGGATCGACGACGACGAGCTCGAGACGCTCGTGCGGACGGCGGTGCGCATGATGGACAACACCATCGACGCCTCGCGCTTCCCGCTCGAGGCGCAGAAGGCCGAAGCCGCGGCCAAGCGGCGGATCGGGCTGGGCGTGACGGGACTTGCCGACGCGCTTCTCATGATGGGCCTTCGCTACGGCTCTGACGAGGCGGTCGAGATGACCGACACCCTGCTGCACAAGGTCAGCCGCGCCGCCTACCTTGCCTCGGTCGAACTGGCCCGAGAGAAGGGGCCGTTTCCGCTCTTCGATGCCGACCGGTATCTTGCTTCGGGGTTCCTTTCGGGCATGGACGAGGACGTCCGAGAGGCGATCCGTCGCGACGGCATCCGCAATGCGCTGGTGACGTCGATCGCGCCGACGGGGACCATCTCGCTTCTTGCCGGCAACGTCTCGTCGGGGATCGAGCCCGTCTTCGCCTACAGCTACAAGCGCAAGGTGCTTCTGCCCGACGGTTCGCGCACCGAGGAAGAGGTCGTGGACTATGCCGTGAAGCTGTGGCGAGAGAAGTTCGGCGACGCCGAGCTTCCGGCGCATTTCGTCGACACGCGCAGCCTGCGCCCCGAAGAGCACGTGCGCATGCAGGCGGCGGCCCAGCGCTGGATCGACAGCTCGATCTCGAAGACGATCAACGTGCCCGAGGACATTCCCTTCGAGGCCTTCAAGGACGTCTATCTTCTGGCCTACGAGGAAGGCTGCAAGGGGTGCACGACCTATCGGCCGAACCCGGTCACGGGCTCGGTCCTTTCAGTCAGCGAAAGTTCGGAAAAGACGCCCGAGGCCGACAAGGGCGCGGAAGTCGTCTATCTGTCCGAGCCGCTGGCGCGCCCGGCGGCGCTCGAGGGGCATACGTACAAGCTCAAGTGGCCGATGTCCGAGCACGCGATCTACATCACCATCAACGACGTGGTCGTGAACGGCCAGCGCCGCCCGTTCGAGGTGTTCATCAACTCGAAGAACATGGAGCACTACGCCTGGACGGTGGCGCTGACGCGGATGATTTCGGCGGTCTTCCGCAGGGGCGGGGATGTCTCGTTCGTGGTCGAAGAGCTCAAGGCCGTCTTCGACCCGCGTGGCGGGGCCTGGATGAACGGCAAGTATGTGCCGTCGATCCTTGCCGCGATCGGCGACGTGATCGAGAAACACCTCATCTCGATCGGCTTCATCGAGGGCGAGGGCATGGGCCTCAAGGAAGACCCGAAGGCGCGTGCCGTCGCCGTCGGCGAGGCGCCCCGGGGGGCGGCATGCCCGCTTTGCGGTGCCTATGACATGCGCATGATCGAGGGGTGCCGGACCTGCGGCAGCTGCGGCCATTCCGAATGCGGCTGACGGCCTGAACATTGCTGCAATTGAACACGTTTTGTGTCCAATCTCTGCCAGAAACGCCGGTTATTTCCGGTCGCAAATGAGGGCAAGGGGCACAGGACATGGGATTTCGCGCGTTCTTCTTCGTTCTTCTGGCGGCGCTGGCATGCGCCGGCACCAAGGGTGCCCAGGCCGGCGAAAGGCAGTCGCTTTCCTGGGCGCGCATTTTCGACAACGACGCCATCGGGGACACGCATGACCGGTGGCGCACCGGCGCCTATCAGGTCAGCAATTTCCGCGGTCCCGCGTGGGCCGGGACGGCGCCGTCGGGTTTCGGGCGGCTCATCGAGCTTCGGTTCCGGGGCGAGATCATCGCGCCCGACAATCTTGTCGCACCGGCGCCGACCGACCGGCGGCATGCGGGCGTCCTGTCGTTCGGGCTTCATACCTACATGCATCGGGGTGCCTGGGACATGAACGTGGGCGCCGACCTTGTCGTCGTCGGCCCGCAAACCGGGCTTCGCAGCTTTCAGGAACGTTTTCACAAGCTGGTAGGCGCCGATCCGATGAATGTGGCGGGTTTCGAGATCGCGAACGGAACCTACCCGACCTTCACGGCCGAGGCGTCCCGG